>CAZGBQ010000023.1:2064-4939 GCA_964524045.1 uncultured Acidobacteriaceae bacterium | reverse complement strand
GCGAATCGCCTGCGCGGGAAATCCGGCCGCATACTTGACGCGGTTAAATCGCTCTTCCTCCACGGCCGCGATCAGCCGGCCGTCGCAAACAATCGCTGCCGACGCGTTTCCGTGATACGCATTGATCCCCAGGATATTCATCGCACAGTTGGCCAGTGTACCTTAGCTGTGTTGTCATACGGCCAGGTGATGGCGGCACCATTCGTTCAGCACGTAGAGAGACCAGGGGCGGGACCAAGTCGTTCTCGCTGCAAGGAAGTCGTTCCAGACGCTTTGCATCCCGCCGGCCCGCACGGAAGGCGCTAAAGATGGCGCGGGATCGGCGAAACTCGCCTCCAGCTTCGCTCGTAAAGGACCGCGGAGCCATTCTTCCCACGGAAGGGTAAACGTTCGTTTCTTCTGCTCAAGAATCTCCCCAGGCAACAAATCTCCGATCACTTCCACAAGCAGCGCTTTCTGCGCGCCCGGCCGCCTGCGTGCCTCATCCGGCAAAGCGCCGATAAATTCCACAAGTGGGGTGTCCAGCAGCGGCACGCGGACCTCGAGCGATTGCGCCATGCTGACAGCGTCCGTGTCGCGCAGCAGCGTGCTCGCCATATAACTGCGCATCTCCATCCACGATATTCCCGCCACTTGCTCCTGTTTGCGCGCCTCGTCGGCGGCTCTTTGCAGCCATCCGAGCCACGTCGGTTCGAGCGTAACGCCGTCCGTTCCGATGGCGCTGGGCCGGAATCGCGGCTCGATTATTTTTTCCAGCCTCCCCAGCGGGAAAAGCGTGCGCGTGAAAAAATACGGATGCGGTAGCGCGTCAGGATGTACCCAGGCTGCGGCCGCTTTGCGTCCTGCGTCCGGCGAATCTCGAATGCCCGCGAGCGCGGCGACCAGGGACGCGGAAATTTGCCTTGCCACCGTGGGCACAAACCATGCTGTTCGAATTAACCTGGAAATCTTCGGCGTATCCGCAAACGTCCGGTATCCGGCAAATAGCTCATCACCTCCTAACCCCGAAAGCGCAACTTTCAGCCCCACTTGCTTTGCGGCCCACGAAACAAAATAAGTATTGATCGCGTCCATCGTGGGTTCGTCCAGCGCCGCGATGGCCTCGTCAAGTCTCCCAACGACCGAGCTCCCATCCAGTGGCACTTCCGTGTGATTGGTCCCACACCGTTTCGCGATCGCACCCGCCAGTTCCGCCTCATCAAACGCCGTCCCGGGAAATGTCAACGTGAAGCTTTGAATGCCTGCTTGCGCTCTGGCCGCAAGCGCGGCAATCGCTCCGGAGTCCAGTCCGCTCGACAGGAACAGTCCCACGGGCACGTCCGCGATCAAATGCGCTTGCACGGCGTCTTCGAGCATCGGCCGCAGTTTCTTGGCAGCCGAAGCAAGGTCGCGGGGCCTACGCGGGTCGCGTGCTGCGGGAGAATTAGCCGGATCCCACCATTGCCGCGCGCGCGGCGTGCGGCGGCGCTCCGGTACGTGCAGCAACATGCGATGTCCCGGAGGCAAGCTGAACACCCCTTCGACCATGGTGACCGGCTCGCTCACGCTGCCGAAGAGCAGGTACGACGTCAGGGCATCCTTTGACAAACGTCTTGGCGCAACGCCCGCGGCAAGCAAGGCGCGCACTTCCGACGCAAACGCGAATCCCTCCGGCGTCTGCGTGTAATAAAGCGGCTTGATGCCCAGCGGATCCCGCGCCAGAAAGAGTATCGGCGCCGTCGCATAACGCTCGCGCAAATCGAGCAGCGCGAATGCAAACATCCCCCGCAGTTCGTTGAGCGCGTCCTCTCCCCACTCCTCCCAGGCGTGCACGAGCATCTCTGTGTCAGATTGTGTTGCGAAACGATGTCCACAAAGCGCCAGGCGGTCGCGCAATTCTCGGTAGTTGTACAACTCGCCGTTGAACACTACGACGACATCTTTGGTTTCGTTCCAAACGGGTTGGTGTCCGCCGGCGAGGTCAATAATGCTCAGCCGGCGCATTCCGAGAGCGAGTCCCGCAGCGCGCGGGTCGCCGGCGAGAAATCCTTCCTCGTCCGGACCGCGATGATACATGGCCGCCGCCATCGCCCGCACGCGCGATTCCGCTTCGGAATTGCGCGAGGTGAAGGCGACTCCGCAGATGCCGCACACGCTACTGTTTGATTTCTGGCGTAGAGAAGAATGCCTCGCCAGCCCGAATCAGGTGTTCCCACAAGTGGAAACGCGGAACTCTCAGCAGGCTGTCCGCATACCAACCAAGTATTTGCCGAAGCACCAGAAAAAACAGCGTGGCCACAGCGGCAAGCACCAAATACAGGAATGATTGGCGCTCCAGCAACAAGCTCCAGTCGACCGCTTCTTCCCAGCCGGGATAAATCGCGTTAGCGGCTTTCCCCAGATGTAGACTTTCGAGCGGCAGCCTTGCCAGGCGCACGTGCGCGAAGCGCTTATAGTCATAATCGCGGCGATAATCCGGAATAGCGTTTGCGGCTTGCTCGAACACCGCCGGATCCTGAAGATCCTTGCGCGTTAACAGGCGGCCTTGCGAATCCTTCATAATCACGCGGTAAGTGGGATCGACGATCACCCAACGCTCGTTGATCAAAACCTCTGCCACTACATGCTTTGCCGCGCCGTTCGGTGATAACAAGAGCAGCCGGCGCACCTGCAAATCGGACGCCCGCGCCAGATTCAGAAACGCGTTCGTGGCCGTTCCGCAGACTTTGAGCAATTGAGCATAATTGAGTGTGGTTTCGGGATCGCGTCGCGCCAGCGCATCCGGATTCTGCGCAATGCCCCGCGACGGTTCGGCGCGCATCCAGCCCAGAATCGCTTCTACCTTTTCCTGCGCCGGAACGAAATTTGGCACGATGGCGTCGGAATAACCGTCGAG
>CAZGBQ010000023.1:0-1964 GCA_964524045.1 uncultured Acidobacteriaceae bacterium | reverse complement strand
ACACATCCTCTGCCGCCCCCAATTCCGCCGCCTGCTGCTCGAGTTGACCTCTCATGCCTCCCTCGTCTGGGCCCACAAACACCAGCTTGAGCGCCCCTGCCGCGACCCGCTTCCGCACTTCCGCAAACGCGCGCAGCAGCAGATCGGGACTCTTCTTCGCGGAAAGTCGTCCCAGGAAAAGCACCAGTTTCGTGTCCTGCGAAACCCCAAGCGCTCTTCGAAAGCTTCCCAGCACGGAAAACGACTGTGGGGCTTCAACCCCATTTCTTCGCAGCTCTATTCTGGATCGAGTGATTCCTCCTGCCACAAGCTCCTCAATCTCCTGCTCCGAAGTCGCTACCACCGCGCTTGCCCCTTGGAGCAGTCTCTTTCCCCAAATCCGGCGATACAGCCGTTTTAGCCACAGATTTCGCACGATCGGCACAAACATCCCGATCGGTTCGACCACGTAAGGAATCGCGCGCTTGCGGCAAGCCGCGGCGGCCGCCGGTCCGAGCAAATCGTACAATCCGAAAATGTGCACAATATCGAACTTTGGCAGCCACACATGGCAATACCGCCTGACCGCTGGGTTCCAGCTCACCTGTCGGTAATGCAGCCAGGTTGGCAGATAGATGGTCTCGACGCCGTTTTCCCGCCGTCGCCATCCGAACGGCGATCGCTCTGCCGCGTTCTCTTCTTTCTGAACTTCTGCGCGCTTTTCCAATCCCCAGTCTGCGGTCAGCACCGTCACCTCATGTCCCAGCCGCGCTAGTCCTTCGGCCAGGGCGCGCACCTTTACAGGTGGCCCTCCAAATTCCAGGAAAGGCGCGTAGGTCTCCGTAACGTTCAGGATTCGCATTGATCGCGCAGGATCTTCTTTAGCGCTTTCGCGAAATTCTGAAAGCGGTGCTCATGGTCGACAATTTGCTGGCCACGGGCCCCCATTTGCTTCGCATGTGTCGGGTCAGCAAGCAGCGTCTGTATGGCCGTGGCCAGTTGAATGGGATCGCCATGCGGAACCAGATAGCCCGTCACCCCATCCTGAACAATTTCCGGTGTGCCACCGTGCGCTCCACCGATCACCGGCTTGCCGCAGGCCATCGCTTCCAGAAACACGAGCCCATACCCTTCCCCGCGGCTCGGCAAAGCAAAAATCTCGCACGCCGCATAGCACCCTGCCAATTCGGCATTGCTTAGCCCGGTCAGAAAATGTACGTGCCGCTCCACGCCGTTTTTTTCCACTAACTCTTCCAGCCAAGCTCGGTCGTCTCCCTCGCCCGCAAGTGCCAATTGCAATTCCGGCCAGGCGGTCAACAATCTAGGCAACGCAGTAATTAACGTGTCCACGCCTTTGTAACGCTCGGTAGCTACCCAGCGGCCTACCGTTAGGATCACCCGCCCGCTCGGAAAATCCTTCGGCGGCGCCGGCTGTGCTCCCGCCGCAAGCTGAGATTCGAATTGTGGATCGAGCGCCCAGGGCAACACCCGGATTCGTTCCGGAGGGGTTCGCTGTAGTGAAGCGACGTGCTCAGCTGTGTCCCGGCTTGGCGCCAGTACGAGATTGGCCCGCCGCAGCGCGTGCCGGCGCAATCTGCTGAGCGGTTCCCACACTTCCACGCCGTGCGTGCAGATGATGCTTTTCATTCGCGGGGCCACGACGCGCATCGCCTGCACCACCGGACCAAGATTCGGATGCCCGGCCAGCACGAGCTTAACCTTTCGTCTGGCCGCGCGAATCGCTGTCGTGGTGAAGCGCGCCTTCGCGCGTTCGCAGCCGGTAAACACAAATTCCCGCCCGCCCAGCGTCATGCGGTGCAGCTCGTGCGAATCATTCAGGCTGAGAAGACGGCACTCCCACCCACGGCTCGCAGCAAATTCGGTCAGCACTGCCGCCACGTGGCGCCCTACGCGTTGTATCCCGCCCGGGCCGTCCAGTTCGGGGAAGAGGCCAATAACCACGCGCTGAGTCTGCCAAGCGCCGC
>CAZGBQ010000022.1:0-32637 GCA_964524045.1 uncultured Acidobacteriaceae bacterium | reverse complement strand
CGGAGAACAGTTTCCGCAGCGCGTCGCGCTGATCGATGGCCAGCGCGGCGATGACCCCACGCGAATCCGAGACGGATTCGAGGCCCTCGCGCTTGCCTGCCGACAAGTTCAATTGGGTTCTCTGTTCGAAATTGGCTTGCAGCTCTTTTCCCTTGCGAAAAAAGGGGCGAACCCGCGTCCGCCCCTTTCCTCATCCTAGTTGTTTGTTTGTCCGCGACCTAGAACGTAATCCTCAAGCGAAGTCGAACGGTACGGCGATTGTTGACGCCTTCCTGATGAAAGCTGCTCCTCAACCGACCGAAATCGGGGTTCTGGAATGTGATGTCTTGAGCGGGATCGATTGGCAGCAGGTTTCCAGTCGTTTGATCCACGCGCACATTGAAGTCGCCAAGGAGTGCGAACGTGCCACCTCCTCCGCCGGCATCCGCATCCGGTGACAGCAACGGATGATTGAATACATTGTCCATATCGGCTCCCAATTGGGCAGCTACGCGCTCGCCTAAGTGAAAGTCCTTATGTACGCCGAGATTCAAAGCCCAAGTCCCGGGTCCCCATAACATGTTTCGCTTGGCGACTCCTGACTGGGTGAAAACGTCGGCCCCGATAGACGGAACCCCAAACGCGGCAGCGTTCCAGATTACGTCGCCACTTCTTTGATTGAAGTTGTTGCTAAGTACGACGGGGCGGAACGAAGGCTCAGAATTGAAATCACCGACGGCATCCAAAGAAGAAATGCCAATGTTTCCGGGCTCTATGGGATTACAATCATCGCAAATCCAGAAGGGAGTAAACCCAGTCCCGGATTTCGCAAACATGTAAAAGGAAGTTTGCCATCCGCCCACGATTGCGTCAGCCCATCTAGACATCGACGCGCCATACTGGCGTTTCCTCCCAAAAGGCAAATCATAGATGCCGTAGGCAACCGCGCGATGGCGGGAAACGTAGCCATCCACTCCATAATCGCTGTCGGGTTGAAATTGATTGTAGGTGATTCCGCCTAGGCTTGAATTACCCGTGTCCAGTGCTGTCGATTTCTGGTCCAGAAATGTGTAGGAAAAACTGAACATCAGGCCATGAGAAAAACGATGCTCAAGTTGCGTCTGGAAAGCATTCGATTGCGCATGGCCATAATTCCCATAGCTTAGGACGAAGTCGCCCAGGAGGGGGAAGCGGTAACGGGCAGCATCAGCATTGGAAATGCCACAGTCTCCATTGTTCACGGGATCGCATATCCCTATGGGATTGCCGTTGTCATCGACGACGTTAGTGCCAAAAGGAACGTTGCTCGGCTGGATCTCGTTCAGGTCCTTGCCTGCAATCAGGCCATGCATTGTGGCGCCCAAATAAGAGAAGCGCACCGCACTGTTCCACCCAATCTCGCGCTCAAAAGTAGCATTGTATTGATGGATGCGCGGCTGGTGCAGGCCGAAGGGCACGGCGTTAACTGCCGGCGTGCTGCTTAGTCCTGAAGTTATGTCCCCACCGCTAATGGGACTTATGCCGTGCGTAAAACCCGGCCAGCCGTCGATCGGATCGGGTTTTGCCTGCTTTCTAATTCCCTGGTTGAACGGATTGGTAGCAATTGGATCGCGGATGCCTTGGGCTGCCGAGGTCGGATAATAGATTCCGTATCCCCCTCGGATGACCGATTTGGCCCCGAGTCTGTAGGCTAGACCAATGCGCGGAGAAAAATCCTTCTTGTCCATACGGACAGTACCTCTTCCGACGCCCAATCCGGAATCCTTGGCCAACACGTATCCGAAGCTAATGATTCTCGTGTCCAAATACTTCAGCGTCTTCGTGGAAGGAATCACGAATCGGCCTAGCTGGCCGGTGGAGGAATTCACGAAGTTTGGATCGAAGTTTGCGATTAGATCGTTTTCGTCAACAAAAGGCGTGACAAGCTCGTAACGCAAACCAAGGTTGAGCGTGAGCTTCGAAGTGACTTTCCAAGTGTCCTGGAAAAAGTACCCGTGCTCCCAATTGTGGACATCCATGGCGGGGCGGGGTTGCAGGACGTAATTGATGGTTGTTGGCGGCAGACCCAACAGAAAACGTGTAAAGGGATTCGTTCCCGATCCACTGTAGGTCATTGAGCCGCGTGGATTGCCACGATTCAGTGCGAACCCATCAACCGCAGCATTTCGCACGACGTCGCCGCCCATCCGAAACGCATGTTTGCCGATGACCCAGGTCAGGGTGTCCCCGAAAGTAACCAGATTTTGATCCAAAGGACGGAAGGTATTTCGTCCTCCGTTTGTAAAGGTCGCGAAGGTGCCACTGAAATTGATCGCGGGGTGGCCAAACGTAGAGAGTGCAAAGGGACCTACGACCGAGCCGTACGCGTCGATGTCGCTTTGGTCGAAACCAATGCTAGAAAGAAATCCCTGCAACGTTGTGTTGCTATGGCGCAAGAGCCCCTGCCGATTGAAACCGCCGCGGCCCTCGTTGATGAGGCTGGGTTTGAACGAATGTAGATAGGAGAAGGATACCGTGTGGTTTCTTCGATCATTTTGTGTCAACCCAAGCCCGGTAAAAGGGCTGACCACGGGGGATGTCGCGTTTAGCTGAGACGAAACATTGTACACACCATAAAAGTGGTCGCGGTCGGAAAAGTCATGGTCCATTCTTAACGTTCCTACATCCTGCGTCGAATGGCCCGACAGAATGGTATGGTAGCCTCCGCTAATCCTCCCGTTGTTCGGATTGATCGGAGCGCTCAGCCCGATGTTGGGGAAATACGTAGAGATGAGCTTCTGCACTGTAGGATTCAAGAGTCTCGATGGTATTTGAATGAACCGTTGAGTCGTATTTCCCGCACAGTCGGTCACCATCTCTGTATCCATGGTCGTTTCCTGCGACGTGAGAAGCGCGGCAACACTAGCAGGCACCAGGGGTTTTGCCGTTTTAACTGCCCCTGCTGTAGGGCAATTAGCTGGATCCATAGGGATAGGGACATCGGTCAGCCCGGAAAAATCTCCTGTGTACAGTGAGGGATGGGGAATAGTACTTGAATCGATTCTGGCAGGATGAACATCGTAGTTTCGTTCGTAGGCTGCAAAAAACCATGTCTTCTTGATCAGCGGTATAGGGCCGCCAACCGATCCCCCTATGTCATTCAAATTGAAATATGGATTGGGATATTTTGATTGGAAACTGTTTGGCGAAAACTCGGCAGCGTTAATCTTGTCATCAAGCGTCCAGGCAGCGAGGGCGGAGTTGCTATTGTTATAAAACGCCGACCCGTGATAATCAGCGCCACCGCGTTTGGTGCTGACGCGAATATTCGCGATCCCGGCGTATTCCGAACTAAAGTCAGAACTGAGAACGTTGATTTCGCCGACGGCTTCGAGAGACGGCTGGCTGGCTGTCGGCTCGCCAAAGATACCGCCGTTCGAACGCTGGCCATCGAGCGAAAAGCTGGCTCCGTAGCTTTGAGCACCGAGGAACTTGAATTCACCATCAGCAGCCCCTTGAGTGATGTTGGGATTAAGATAGAGGAATGAATAGACATTCCGGCTGTCTCGGGGGAGCTCGATTACCTCCTGGTTGTCGAGCGTCTGGCTGATAGTCTGATCTTCTGTGTTGATTGCAGGCGCTTCAAACGACACCACAACGCTTTCTTGCGTTGGAGAAACCTTGAGCACAGCATCGGCGCTCACGATATCGCTGCCACTGAGCACAACATCGGTGATTTCTTTTTTGTCCATTCCCGGCGCGGTGATGACTACACGATAATTTCCCGGGCTTAGTCCAAACATCTCGTAATGGCCCTGGGAATTGGTTTGGGTTTGACGGGCAGTGTTGGTCAAGGCGTCGGTGATTGTGACTGCGGCGTTCGGTATGGCTGCTCCAGAGGAGTCCGTCACGGTTCCGCGAATCGTCCCAAGGTCGGTCCCTTGCCCCTGAACAAGTGGTGCGCTGCAAAACAAGAGGAGCGACGAAGTAAGCAATGCAAACGCAAGTTTGTATCTCAAGGAAGCCTCCCCACAAGAAGTACCCCGGGGAGGATGTAGCACAATAGAAAAGCAAACGCAACAACAAACAAAAAATAAAATGGGCAACGAAAGTATACGAAAGCATTCAATGCCTCTATACTTTCGTTTGCTTTGACTGTGCGGCCTTGAAGCACGTATACTTAGCTTCCATGGAAGAGGTGCATGAGCCCTAAAGCCCGTCTCCTGACCGAACAGCGTCGCAGAAACCTGCTCGATCTCGTTGATCAACAAGGCCACGTCACCGTGGCCGATATGGTAAAGCGCTTTGCGATTTCCGCAGTCACCGTTCGCAGCGACCTGGATGCCCTCGCCTCCCTGGGAGCGGTAGTTCGCTCTCACGGGGGAGCCGTTCGGCGGTTGGAGGCTACGCAAGACTATCCTCTGCGTGCTAAGGAAACATTACATCGCGACGAAAAGGTCAGAATCGGAAAGGCCGCGGCCGAACTCGTGAAGCCTGGGGAAACGATCATTCTCGATTCTGGAACGACGACGGCGGAGATCGCGCGGCATTTAAAAAAGATGAGAATGCAACCCCTAACGGTCATCACCAACGCGCTGAACATCGCTATGGAGCTGGCCGATTCGCCTGGCGTGTCCCTGATCATGATCGGCGGATTGCTACGCCCGGTTTCTTATTCTTTCGTGGGTCCGCAGGCAGAAGCGATGATGAATGAGTTTCATGCGAATCGGCTTTTCCTGGCCGTGGACGGTTTCGATTTAGAGAACGGCCCTTCGACGCCGGATGTGCTCGAAGCCCAGCTCAACAACGTGATGATCCGATCGGCGAGGGAAGTGAATGTTGTCACGGACTTCAGCAAACTGGGGCGGCGCAGCGTTTCGAGGATAGGGCCTTTCGACAGAATCCGCCGTTTGATCACCGACTGCCGTGCCCCTCAAGAATTCACGGATGGGCTCCGCAAAAGGGGAATTGAAGTCATTGAGGTTTAGATTGAGGCGTAGCTCCAGAGAGAGCTAAACGACTGAGGTGATGAGACATTCGGGTTTCCGGCGCAAGCAACGCTTCCTGAAGCGAAGCCTTCCCCTTCTGCGTTTCCCCTAGGGCAATTTGCAGAACTCCCGTTGTATAGAGCCACCAGCCCCGAGCGGTTCCATTTTCTGCATTCGATTCGGCCTGGGATAAGGCTTTAGTAAGACGGGAACGCCATTCGGTTGAATCAAAGGGATCTAGCTTCCGGGCCGAGGCCCATGCCCAAACGATGTCAGAGGCTCCGGTCGCTTGCGCCGAAATACAGTACAATTCGTCCGCTCGCTTTTTTTGGCCGCAGGCAAAAGACACTTCTCCGAGCAAAAAGTTGCTTCTGGCCGAATTCAGAAATGGCTGCAGCCCATCTTGCGTGAACGCCAGCCCGCTTACGGGAGAACCGAGGGACTGCGTAACGATAAGAGCGTCTTTGCAATGATTTTCCTTCGCGAGTTCCAGCGCCCGCTGCATGTTGACCTCAATCCACACCTGACGCACATTCGTGCCACCTTCTTCCCGGCCAAAGAAGCGGTCCTTAAATAAGTCGATGGCCGCTTCGTAGTGCCCTTGTTCTGCGCGGTTCAAAACCAGTTCATAAACCAACTGCGTGGGCATACGGTTCAGATCGGGATAGCGCTCCAGCGCTTTCACGCGGTCCGCCGCGGGCCTCGCGAGCAGAGTCATTGCAACAACCGCCCCGGAATAATTCACCGTATTTAACGGGTCATTCGTGATCCCTTCTTCGAAAGCATTTAAGGCCGCCGCGAATTCGCGTTTTATGTTGAGCAGTGCCAGTCCGCTGCTGGCGTGCAAGACCGGAATTCTGGGATTGAGCTCGCGGGCCCGCTGCCATTCAGAAAGAGCCTCATCCGTCTGTCCGCGAGCGAAGTGCCACGTCCCCAGTAGGTAGTGTGCTGTTGCGTCCCTCTCATTCCGGCGAAGCGCCGCCCGTAGCGCTCGCTGGTCTTCGATTGTGTTCGGGAAAATGTGCACCGTGGAAAGCCGGGATGCTTGCGCATAGTCCTCTTCTGGAGGCTCGCCAAGCTTCTCGCGGCAGAACCCGCGAAAATACACAACCAGCGGATGACTCTGAGGAAGGACTGAGCCTGGCTCGGTCTGATCGTCTCTTACAGGTGGATAATTTCTGGTAAGAACACGCACCGCTTGTCGATAGAGTCCCAACCGCGCGTATTCGTAAGCAATATTCAACACACGATAAGGATCACCAGCCAAATGCGTGAGGTCTGGGCTTCCACGTTCTTCACGGAGGAAATTGCTCAAGGGAACGCGCGAGAGTCGCTCCTTAGCGAGCGCTTCCGCTTCTGTCTTTCTTTCCAGAGCGTTTAACACCGCAACCAGTTCTTCCGCAGCGCGCAAATCAGTTGGGGCAGATTGCAAGCTTTGCGCCAGCAACTCTCTGGCACGTTCTAATTTGCCCGCGCGAGCCTCCACCTCCGCAAGATGCATCGCGGCCGCAGCTCGATAGGCGGGCAGACGCATTGCATCGCGGAAGGCATCAGCCGCGTCCTCTTCTCGCTCCAGCCCCTCATTCGTTATTCCCACGTAGTAGGAAATCTCAGTGTCGCTTGTGTTTCGGGCATGCGCTTCAACGAGGCGAGGGAGGGCTTCCCCAAAGCGATTCAGGCTGGCGTCAAGGCGTCCCGCCGCTTTTAACAATTCAAAGCTGGCCGGAAATTTCTGCAGGGCCTTTTGATACGTTTGCACTGCCGCCAGCAGGTTGCCGTTCAGCTCTTGGTCTTTTCCAACTTGAAGCCAATCGTCCGCAGTTCTTTGGTTCTTCTCCGGAACCTTAAAGGAAACCTGTGGGCCCAGCTTGATCTGGGGTTCCGGCACCCAGTCGTATTGACCCTCGATCTGCTTCAGGAGCACAGTGCCGTCGCTGCTCCTGAGTTCGAACGCGAGATTCTTCACACCGTCGGGAATAGGAATCTCTTTTTTCCACACTCGCTCAGGCACCAAGTCTTCTTTTTCCTGAAGCAAGGAGATAGTTCCACTTAGGATGCTAATCGTCGCAGCAGGTAATTTCCGGTTGACGTTAAGTGTGACACTCAAAGCGCTGTTGTTTCGCCGCAAATGGACTACGCCATTTAGATTTGCCCGCGAGATACCTCCCGTATCCCGAACAGGCATCCAGTACTCCGTAAACGAAATAGCTTGCCCCGGCTCCAAAAACGCGTACGTCTCCTGATTTCGGAAAAGGCCTGCTTGTAACTCGACATAGGCGCTGTCATTGTCAGATAGGGCCTTACGCCAATCGAGTCCGTCTGCGTCCACACCCCAGGACCAGATTTTCTTCGCCGGAACCTCGGCATATTCAGAAAAGTGCGCCGTGCCGGTGTTGGTGTGGGGATTCCAAACGCCCATGAAGTCTTCCCGGCTTCCATGAGTGAATAAGGAAACGGGCCCATCCGTCTGATTCTGTATGATGCTTAGATCTTTGCCTTGCGCATCCACCGGCCATCTCAGCACTTCAGCAAATCCATGTGCAGCGGCAAAGCGCTGAGGATATTGAATGCGGGAATCGTCCCAAACCTGCACGCCTGCGTTGTTCCACCAATAAAAGCGATGGCGAACGTCACTGCGATTACTAAGCGTCGTGTGCTGTTCCAAAACTGTGGAACCTGGACGCAGAATTAGTTCGACGGTCCATTCCATGCCATAAACTCGGTCGATGTTGCCCACAGTTACCGAAGCGCTTCCGTCCGGATGCTCCGCGTACGCAAAGTTTACGGGCGACATCGAGACCCAATTGTGGGAAACAGGGAAATTGAACTCGACCCCAAACGCAGCCCAGGCTCCCCGATACCCGATCCGGGCCTTCTTGATGGAGGGATTCGCGTAGAACATGGGCTGCCCACTGATCTTGTCCATGCAGGTGTAAAGATGGCCGCCAATATCCGGGAGCACGGAACATTTCAAGTATTCGTTCTCGAGATAAACGGCCCGCCACTCATGCTCTGCACGCGTATCGGTGATTTCGTTTCGGAGCGTGTAGGGGTAGTTAGAACGCCCTGTCGAAAACTGATCAAAAGGAGGATTGGGGTCAGGCGCTCCCTCCTCGTACGTCGGGAGTTTTAGGACACCCTCCCATACGCGGACCTGGGCGTGAACGGGTGAGCTGATCAAGAAGAGCAATAGGGCAGCCCACCAGTATGCTGATCCCATCCTGGAGAAAGACTTTGGCTGGCCTAGTTTCAAGAGCATCAGTCCCTCAGTGTTTGCGTGTCTTACGGCACTTCTGTGCGGTCGTGCACTCTTGCTCGGAGAGCCTTTCATGAAGGAGCATGCAAGGGGAACTTTTCCACGACTCGATTGATAATTCCTTCTTCGGACGGGGAATCGGGCATGAGGCCTTCTTCCAGGCAGCGGGAAAAAGCCAAGAGCTGTGCCGCCACGACGTGTACTGCTGCGTCATTGTCCTCGCCAAGCTCGCCCAATCCATGACATTCGATAACCTCATCGCCATTCCTAACCGCGGAATCCGGGATGTTTTCCCCAATGATGACCTTAAACCGTCCAAGCCTTTTTCGATCCAATTCGTGCAGCAAATCCAATTCGTACGCGCGTATCGTCCTATCGCAGGATAGGTGGCAAACGAGGATCGTATCGTCCTGTACGTAACTCATGGGGCCGTGTCGAAAGCCCAGATACGTTTCGCAAACGGTTGTCACGTTGCCCGCCGTGAGCTCCAGCATTTTCAATGCGGCCTCGCGCGAAGCCGGGAAGCGCGACCCGCTGCCCAGAAATACAGCACGCCGGAAATCCGCAGCAGCAATTTTCGCCAGCGCATCGAACTTCGATCCCATCAATTCCGTTACGACTTGGCTCAGTTTTTCGCCCAGCTTTCGATATTCATTCTGCCGTTCGAGCATGCCGACGAAGCGCACGGCCAGCAGAAGGTTTGTGAAGCTGCTGGTCATCACCAGGCTCTTATCGTGGGTTTCGCTCGGAAGGGTGATGACCCGGACCTTTCTCGTCTCTCGCCACGCCCTGGCTACCCTCCCGTGCTCGTTGCACGTCACGATCAAATGACGAACTTGGGGCTCCGTGTTTAGCAGCAGTTCGACCACTCCGCTACTCTCGGGGCTGTCGCCTGACCTCGCCACCGAAACTAGCAATGCTGGCCTGCCTGGAGGAAGGGTTTTTGCGCCGTACATCAACAATGCGCCGCCGCTGATCGATTCCGTGGGCATTCCAAGTTCGTTTTGCAATGGTGAGCGTACGCATTCGGCTGCGTACTCGGAGCTGCCGGAGCCTGTTAGCGCTAGGCTTTGAATCCCTTTCAGGTCTTCCTTCAGGCCATTTCGTGAAGCGATCATACGATCGCAGGTGCGCAGCCATGTCTGCGGCTGCTGGCAGATCTCTCGAAGTGTGTGGAAGTAGCCTAGCCGCCGCTGCTCTTCTTCGGATCGCTCAAATAATTCCGCAGCCTTGACTTGATCTCTTGCCAAGGCGCGTTGCCAGTCTCCCTGTGCCAACAAGTGCGTGCCGTCCATAAAATCCTGCGACTTTCCTGAGCCGTCAATCCCAGCGCTAACGTCCGGGTTGAAGCTGGGGAGTCATAATGTCAAGCGGGCGATCTTCTCCGTCCACGGAGCCATGCCAAACTCCGCCGCCGAACGTCGTGATGTAAACCATATGCGAGTTCATTGGGTCGGCGATAACGCGGTGCCCCCACTTGAAATTGAAGCCCGGTATCCGCGCCCAGTGTTCACCCCGGTCTGTGGACCTCCAGGCAGAGGACTCAAATCCCGCGGCATACAGGATGTTTGCATCACGGAGATCGATTGTAACGTCGTAAATATGTCGATCACGCTCAAGCACCTGCCTCCAGGTTTTGCCCGCATCCTCCGACAAGTAGATGCCACCGCCATCGCCGTGTTCCCCTTTGTCCCTGGCCCATGCAGCGAGATACAAGCGATCGGGTTCGTTGGGGTCCGCTGCCAGGCCATTCGGACCGTTGCTTCCTTGTGGCATTGATACCGCCGTCCAGGTTTCCGCTCCATTGTTGGATCTATAGATCGCGCCGTCGCCCTCCGTTCCGATGCTTCCATCTTCCGAACGGCGCGCCACGAGAACGTAGAGCGTGCCCTTGGTGTCTCTCGCAATTCTCCATGCAAAAGGCTCTTTCTGGACCATACCTGTATTTTTCAGCGTCCAGCTATTTCCGTCATCCGTGCTCTTATATACGCCCTTTCCAAAGGCGGCAACGTAGAGTACCCGTGCACCGGGCGGGCTAGCAGGATCCAAGAGAATGTGCGTTGCCGCGGTTTGCTCCATTCCCCTGTTTGATTTGGTCCAGGTCCTTCCGCCATCGTCGCTGCGACAGACTCCGCCGCGATAGTCGAGAACCGCTTTTCTCCTCCACATCTTTGGCCGCGGCAAGTCATGCGTCCAGCTGTTCACACTCCACACTCGCCCCTTTACTGCGGGGTCAAACTCGATCCAGTAAGTGGTGTTCATCCAATCTTTCGGCACACCTTGCGTCGAGCTTACCCAGGATTCGCCGCCGTCTTCGCTTCGGAATAGGCCGATGTCCGTTGTGGCAATGAACTGCCGGGTGTGATCAAAAGGATCAAAATGGTAGCCGTAGGAATTCGTGACATCGAGCCCTGTACTGACCCACCCTTTTTCTCCGGACCTTCGCGAATACACGGCAACCCAATTTGCGCCGCCATCTGTCGTCCGCATGGTTCTTCCCAGGTCCGTTGCGTAGCTGACATTTGCGTCCTGATCAGCAACGGTGAGTGCCAAAGGATTCTCCCCCCAGTCCGTTCCAAATCTCTCAGTGATCCATGCGTCATGAATGTTGTTGCCAAGTTTCGCGCCGGCCTTGCTGTCCTCTTTCCAGACCAAGCTCCAAGTCCTTCCCGAATCCGTCGTTTTAGCTACTCCTAGCCATTTGATTCCCTCTACTTCTAGGTCTCGGTACGAAACGTAGGCTGTATCGGGATTATGCAGGCTGGTTGCGATCGCGCGCATCTTTCCATTCCCTTGGCCAAGACTTACCTTCCTCCAAGTCGTGCCTTCGTTGTCGGATACAAATGCCGTTTCATCACCAATCACGTAAATGATCGGCTTTCGGCTCTTGCTGAATCCCGCCGAGATATCAACAAACTTCTTTGCGGGCGGCATAGGAATCTTTTGCATCCCGGAAGAAGTCCTTTCCATAATAAAATGTGAACCGGCCACGAGAAGTGTCCGTCCATCTTGCCGTGAGTCCGGATTCACCCAAACGTGATTCGCCAAGTCCGGTAAGTCCGCTCCTTTTGTCCAGCTCTGGCCGGCGTCTTGGGAAACAAAAAGAGCTGAGATGCCCTTTTTTCTATCATTTGCGGCCACATAGAAGACCTTCGAATCGGCAGGATCGACAGCCATTGCCGTGATGCTACCCAACGGGTTCTGCTCCACGATGATGTCTTCGTCGGAATGGTCCGAGCTCATCTTGACGCCTCTTATGGAAGACGGCTTGGGATAGACCAGATTCCAGGTCGCGCCCCGATCTCCACTCCGCCATAAGCCGTTGGATTGCGCGTAGATCACGTTCTCGTCCAACGGATCGAAAACAAAAAACTCCACAACTCCTCGTAGATTGAACATACGCCAGGACTTGCCGCCGTCATGAGTAACGTAAGCACCGGTCATATCGCAACTGACCAAAATCGTATTCAGGTCGTGCGGGCTGACCGTGGGGTGGAACATGGCCCCGCCGCCCCCAGGTCCAATAACCCTGAAATTACCCGGACGTGAGTCGTCGCCACTGCCGCTGACCAAAAGAAGTGCACCCAAGAACAACCGGAGGAAGAAAAGTGCCATCTCTTTCCTTTTCTTTACTTATCATTTGTTTCGCTTTCTTTCTTGGCAGAATCCCCCTACTTTGTCAATCCTTTTCGTTCTCTTTCCAAACAATAGCCCTACATTTTGACTTGCAAGAGCCGGGCTGCGTTCTCGTAATACACCTTTTTGAGGACTTCATCCGGTAATCCCAGCCCATAGATCCGCCAACGTCCCTGAGGCGGTATGCGAGCCGGCGCATAATCGAAATACTCGTCTTCCGTTTCGAGAAAGCGATAATAAATTTCGTACAACTGATCGGTGAAAATCTGCTGTGGCGTGTCCGTCCCATGAGGAACGGCGTCGGTACCAAATAGGATTCGATCCTGATATTTCTCAAAAAACTTCCTGGCCATGCGCGGCTGGCGGCCAAGCTCTCCGATGCGGGCGCCCAGCTCCACATGCATATTAGGGAAACGATCCATACACTCTCCTACGTAAGGGAGATTTTCGGCGTCATTGCCCACGTGAAGCACAATGAATTGCGTCTTGGGGTGACGCGCTAACACACGATTTCGGGCCTCCAAGATCTCCGCGTTGCTGGGGAAATCACCGCCATGAAACGACCAATCCGGATGATTGTTCAGTTCCTCAAAACGTTCGTTGAAGCGGTCGATAGGCAAGAAGAAAGCTTCCGGATCGGAGACATGTATCGCCACGGGGATGCCCAATGATCCGCACACTTCCCACATGGCATCAAAGCGTTTGTCATCCACTTTCACGAGTGGTCCGGTGGAAATTCTCTCGCGCAGGTACAGACCGAGCGTTTTTAGGATTTTCAATCCGCGCGCGCCCTCCTGGTGCGCGCGAACAATCTCATCTGCCTGAAACTGGCTGTAACCCGGCTGGTTGGAGCGTTCCCACCAAGGTTCTGTGAACGTCAAAAAGCGGTCAGGATGAGGGGTCTGATATTTTCCAATCACTTCAACCAACCCTTTTCCAACTCCTCCCGTGAGGTTCACCATGATGCGGACGTTTTTCCGTTCCATCAGGGGCAGCAGGTCGCCCACCGGAGCGAAGTATTCCATTTGCTCGCCCATGCCAACACCATGGCTGTGCTTGGCTACGGAAGAAAGGTGCGTATGAATATCGATGACCGGATAGCGCGACCGGGGCACTTTTGTTTCAGGCACATGAAGCATGCTGCGCGGCTCAAAATCCTTAAGTAGCAGGGGCTTCCCAGCTTTGTCCGCACTTGGCGAGGGACTCGTACTTCTGGTAGGAAGTCTGCTCGCCGCCAACAGCGCTCCCGCGCTTTCCAACAACCGCCGTCTTCCTATGGTGCCCATAAAATCCTCCTGCTCCGATTCTTTCAGGTAAGAATCACTTCTGCGCTTCGAGGTCTTCTATATCGTTTACTTTCCGTTGTCAAAGTGCGATAAATCGGCAGCCAGCTTTAAGGGCCGAAGGAACTGGGGATTCCTACATGTTTGCGCCCCTAACTCGATTTTGGTTTGCCGCCGCGGGCGGCGCGACTCTTTCGATTCTCGTTGTTTCTGCGGCACGCCAAGTTCCACAAGACAAGGAACTAGCCTATTCCAGCAGTATCGAAGTTGAGTCGAAACACTCTTCGAAAGGGTTCCTGCCGGATGGCGATCTCGCTAAGCCTTCATGGAAGCATGCCAAATGGATGGAATTCGACAATGATGCGCCGGGCAAGTCCCATTATCCCGAAGCTTCAACTCGCGTGGCATCGCTTTGGACAGACACGCACATCTATTTTGCCTTTCGAAGCCGCTACGACTCCCTGAACATTTATGAGGGAGAAGATCCCAAGCTGGAGCGATGGCAACTCTGGAATCGCGATGTCGTTGAAGTTTTCCTAAACCCTCAACCCGAACGGGTGAATCATTACTTTGAGTTTGAGGTGGCCCCGAACAATCAGTGGATCGATCTGGAAATCGACAAGACCAAGGAACCCTTCAATAACGCCTCGTGGAATTCTGGATTCGAGCACACAACCCGCATCGACGCAAAGCGGCACATATGGATCACCGAGATACGCATACCGCTCACAGCGATGAATGTGAAAGAAGTGCGTGCTGGCATCCAATGGCGCGTCAACTTCTTTCGTGCCGCGGGACAAGGTTCCGACGATCAGCGCAAGTTCCTGGCATGGAGCACTATCCCCGAAGGAAGAACATTTCATGTGCCAACACGGTTTGGAATCTTGAAGCTGGTGAATTAGCGCCGTGTCTCTGCATATAAGGCGCGACAGAAAATGTGTGCCTAATGCATGTACGCGCCAGAAGGCAATAGATATTGGATCGGCCAGCTTTCTCTTTCTTGCTCTACAATTTCAGACCACTTCAAGACTTTTCCGTTCGATTCGGGCAGGAGCTTTATGTTGGGCAGCGTTTCGGCGATTGCGCCGGCGAGGGTGTAAGCATGGCCTACTCCGGTAACGGCAACCACGTTCGCGTGCAGCTTCTGATCGGCAAACTGTCTGGCGATTTCCGCGTCCTCGATCATTTGCAGAAGGTACGGCCTCCCGGTCAAAAGGGAGTTGTACACGTAGTTCGCAAGCACGCTTGAAATCGGATTGACATAGGCGTGATCGAAGTCCAGCGAGCCCAATAGCGGGTCGTCCGGCGAAACCGCTGTGTATGACATTCGCGTCTCGCCGAGTCCGCGAAAATCAAACGAGATAATGTCAAAGCCCTGCTTTAGATATTTTTCGACCTCAGGCCAATCTTCCGCTGTTGCCTTGCCGTTTTCCCGGAACCACAACATGACGTTTCGCCCGTCGGCGTCGGGTTTGTGGATATACAGCAACGGCATTTCCAGTTGGCCGCTGTGGCGAAGCAGGTAACGGTCAATCGTGGCCTGTCCAAATCTGGAGCTGCCAACGTCTTCCCATGTAATTTGACCAGGTTGAGGTGGGACGTTGGCGTATTCACTCACGCGCCAATTTTTAACCCCGCTGTATTTGTCGCCGTAGAATTCCTTGGCGAGCGTCCCCACAATTCCGGCCTTACGCTCGAGGTAATACTCGCGAATCACATCCATTAGCGACCTGCCATCACTGTAATCGAGCAAGGCCTGCCCTGTTCTAGTGCATCGCAAGGTTTCGCTGTTCAGTTCCTTCACAAGAGGAAGGTCTGTTCGCACGGGCATCCGATTGAAACGGTCGAGAAAGTCCAGCGCCGCTTGCTGATTCTCATTGGAGAATTGATGGCCGTGATAGCCTTCGACCAGCGCAATGTAATCCCCGCGCCCAAAGCGCGTGTACAGTTTCTCCAGCTCGCGAAAAGTCTTGCGTGTCCCTTCGATCGGGAAAAAATCCAATACCGCGGCGGCTATCAATACAGGCCGGGGATACATCAACAACAACAACCCGGGATGGTCCACGCCGTTCGAGATCATCCCGTACAAGTCCTGCTCGGGATCGCTGTCCGGATCGACAAAAATACGGTTGGACATCCGCATTGGCAAAGAGGTGATGAAACACGACGGAGCTGCCACTTTTATCCGGGGATCTAGCGCCGCAATGAGTGCAGTTTGGGTTCCGCCGCCGCTGGTGCCGGTAATGCTGATTCGCTCGCCGTCGACATCCGGGCGAGTTAGGAGATAATCAACCGCGCGAATGCCGTCCCATACTTCCCATCGGGCCAGATTTGCTCCGGCCAAATAGGCCACGTTCCCCATTACCGCGTGTTCTCCACAAATCAAGTTGTAGCGGCTCTTCTTTGCCTTCGGATCCCAGAATTGGCTGCGTTCGCCCTGCCCGACCGGATCCCAGGAAATCACTACATAGCCGCGCGCCGCCAGTCTCTGACTTAACGCCTGATAGTGGAATTTTCCATCGGCCGCATGACCTGCAGGCACCAATACAGCAGGATGCTTGCTTGTGTGATCATTCGGGATATAAACCAGCGCTGTGACATAGATGCCCGGCAAGCTTTGGAAAACCAACTTCTCAATGCGGAACGTCTCCATTTGAATCTTGCCGGTGATCACCGCGTGCAGGTCCGTTTTTACTTCAGGCAGCCCGCCAATCATTTGCAGGAGTTTTTGTCGTATACCATCTTGCATCTTCAGAAGATCGCTCTCGTCACGGATTGCCGCCCAGACCTTTTGACGGCCCTCATCTTCCTTCCACGCCTGATCTGCTTGATAGCGTAGGTACGGCGTCATGCGCGGTCCTGATGACAGCGGCTGCTTGAGAACTTGAAAAGCTTGCGCAGGGGGAGGGTCGGTTCTGGCCAGCAAACAAAAGGCGCTAGCTCCGGCCAACAGTACACCGATGGATGCCCGGATCACTTGGCTCTCACCGTGAGCGAACCCATGGCATACCATCCATCTGTTTGCCGCCCCTCGACCGCGAGGCGAATCGCGGGACGGCTTGTTCTCGGATCCAGAATTCCGATGCGCACGTCGTAGTCACCTTCCGCCAGATTCTCCGGCACATACAATGTGCCGTCGAATACCGCATCGCCCGGAAGCCATTTACGAATGTCCACGGGAACTTCGATCACCGCCGCCACTTGAGGTGATCGCAATTGCATGGCCAGCTTGAATTCTTTGTAAATCGGTGCCACTCCCTCATTCAGCCACCACATATGAACTGGCATCATGGTCCCCGGAACGACGACGCGCGAGTATTCCAGCCTTCGCAGATTGAATCGGTACCCGATCTTTTTCTGAAAAACGTCGAACTGATTTTTCCACTCGCTCGGTATGGGCGCGGATTTGATGTTCACCGTGCTCACGTGCCAGCGCAACGCCTGTTCGAGAATGTAGTCGAGGTCGTAGCCCTTCTCCTTCCAGCCAGCCACGGTGTAGCAAGTTTCCAGGGAAACGGGCTTGTGCTGCCAGACGTCCTGAATACCGGCGCGAACGATCTGCTGCGGATAAATCTCCAGCATTTCCGCGGGGAAGTAGGGATTTGTGGAACTTGTGCGCATGTCCCCGAGGCAATCCAGCCTCCACCCTGCGCCATGTTCCGTCCCATAAGTGAGCGCCTGTTGCTCGTCAAAGTTCATCAGCAGCGTAGTCTTCGGAAACGCCTCGAGCCAGATGTCAATCAATGCCTTTTGATACGGAAATGCCGGCATGTAAGGACTCCAGCCTTCGCCCCAATACCCCACGGAAGAAATATCTACACTGTCGAGATAGGGATTCCCGTCGTATCGCTTTCCAGCCTCAGCCACAAGTTCGCCCCAATACTTTAGATAAAGCGGATCGCTGAAATCCGGCTGCCAGATTTCGCCGTCTTTGTCCGTAGATTTGTTGGCGCGTCGCGCTCCGGAATTCCGATACCACTCAGGAAGAGGGTCTTGATTGGAGTACGGCATCAGACGAATCGCAAGCGTTTGTCCGTGCGCCCGGGCTTCTTCCAGGGCGAGGTCCACAATCTCCCAGTGAAACTTGCCGGGTGCTGGTTCGAGCACGTTCCAATACCAGCGGCAGTAAGAGACGGAAGTGTCAGGGAAGTCCGGCCTGGTTGCAGCTTGCGGCAGTTTCGTTACCGGTCCTACTTCGGACCATTTCAACGGCGGATTCGGTTCTTGTCCATTGAACCTTTGAAACGTCGTGATCCCCATTCCCGGATTTACGAGGACATCTTGAATCGCCTTAGGTCGAACCACGACGACATTGGTTTGCGCAAGGGATCGGCTAGCGGCTGAGAGCGTTAGAAGAAAGCAGACAAAGCAAGACTTGGCAACCTCAATCGCTCGCGTCCTGGTATTTTCCTGAGATCCGAACGCTCTAAACAAATGAAGCATGCCGATTTTCTCCGTTCCCTTGCATCAGGAAGCACACTCTACCGCTCCACCGTCATCTCTTCAATTCACAAGTGAAGCACTCTACTTGTCCGGAAGAGAAAACGCGACAAGAGTATCGGATACTTTGCCCCTGAAATATCCGCCTCCTCCTGCAGCAATTACTACAAATTGTTTGCCAGTTTTCTTGCCCAGGTAAGTTGTCGGAGTTGCGTGCGCGCTGGCTTCCAGATCCGTGACCCACAATTGCTCTCCGGTTTTCGCATCGAATGCTCGAAAGCGGCTATCGGTTGCTGCCCCAATGAAGACCAATCCGCCAGCGGTCACGATTGAGCCGCCGAGGTTTGGTGTGCCGGTCTTAGCCTTCAATTCATCCACACTGCCAAGAGGCACTTTCCATACGATTTCTCCACTGTTCACATCCACGGCGTTCAACGTCCCCCACGGCGGCTTCTGGCACGGCCATTCGTTTTCGTCCCAAAAGCGCGCGTACTCGCCGCCGTTGGCACCTCGCCTATATTTCTCCGGCCTGTCCGCCGCTTGTGGCTGCATAGCGCCAACCGCTCCCAGCTCATTGACGTTCACGAACAAATAACCAGACGTCTTATCGAAAGAGGCTCCGGACCAGTTTCCGCCTCCCAGCGTGCCCGGCATTACTAATGTCAACTCGAGACCATACGGCGTGAACATCCCGCGGTTTTTCAGCGAATGAGCCAATTCGGCGCAATACCGGTGCGAATCTTTTGTGACTTCGCTGAGATCGACCTCGCTGAATGTTTGTCGAACGAGCGGAGGAGGTTTCAACGGAAAAGGCTGGGTCGGCCATGCAGCCTCGCCGGGCACATTGCTTTCCGGAACGCGGCGCTCCTCGACAGGGAAAAGCGGTTTCCCGGTAAGGCGATCAAGAATAAACACAAAGCCCATCTTAGTCACTTGTGCAACCGCAGGGATTTCCTTTCCGTTCCGCCGCAGCGTGATCAACACAGGTTGCGCCGGCATGTCGTAATCCCAAATATCGTGGTGCACCATCTGGTAGTACCAGACGAGCTTGCCTGTGGCTGCATCGAGTGCGACCAAGGAATTGGCGAACAGGTCCATGCCTTTACGATCTGCTCCGTAGAAATCGTAAGAAGCCGAGCCGACAGGAAGAAAAACCAAACCGCGCTCCGTATCGACACTCATGATTGACCACACGTTCGCCCCAGTGCGATCTTTCCATGCATCTTCTTGCCAAATCTCGTGCCCCGCTTCTCCCGGTTGCGGAATGGTGTGAAATGTCCAAACCAGCTTGCCGGAGTGAACATCGAAAGCGCGAACAACGCCGCTAGGTCCCTTGGAGGGATACTCGGGAACCGCAGCTCCGGAAATCACCAAATCTTGATAAATTGCTGGAGGCGAAGTTACGGAGTACTCCAATCCCGGATAAGCCTCGGCGACGTCGATACGCAGATTGATCGCCCCATTGCTTCCAAAGTCAGCACACGGTTTTCCAGTCCTAGCGTTCAGAGCAATCAAGCGCCCATCGAAAGTGCCGTACAAAATCCTACGGTCGCCGCCGTCGGCGCTCTGCCAGTAGGCGACGCCTCGGTGTTGAAAAAACTTGGGTGGTCCAGCCTTTCCGGCTTGCGGATCAAACTGCCACATCTCTTTCCCGCTTTCCGCATCAAGCGCAATCACGCGGTTGGAAGGAGTTGAGAAGTAAAGCACACTGTCAATCTTGATGGGCGTAGATTCAAATGGCGCAACGTGATGCCGGTCCGTCTCGTTGCCGCCACGCTCTACTTCTCCCATATGGTAGGTCCACGCTCGTCGCAATTTGCCGACGTTGCTGCGTGTGATTTGTTGGAGGTGGGAAAACCGGGTGCCGGCGGCATCACCTCCATAGAATCGCCATTCTTGAGAGGAGACCGCCGTCGGCAAGAGCAGGAGGGAAGCTAACCAGCCTCTCATACCTAGGACAATGATCCCCAGGTTGCCACAAACTCGCCATTTGCCTGTCGAGCCGGTTCGGTCTCTCAATCCATTGAGACTAATTCTCATGTCCATTTGGAACATCAGTCGTAACAAAGTTCTTGCGAACCCTCTATGGCGCACAACCCCAAATTCTACCTAGAAACGTATTTGCGTGACTGTATTTTGTCCCGAAAATAGACTCCTACTGTGCATACCGTGGTTATCCAATAGCCATAGCTCCCGGCCACAGTGTTCGGGCATCACACAAACGATTTACACGCACGTCGCAAGCGAAAATTCACGGGCCGTCGCAGCACAGCTCGGAGAAGCAGTGTGGGAAATTCGTGGATGCAAATGAACGTGTAGGCGGACAGCTTCGGCTGCTTGTCCTACCAATTAGGCGATCCCGGAGTTCTTTCTTTTTCAGTTTACCGCTTGGGCTTGGCGTTCTCGCGATCCTTCCGCGACTTTTCGTGATATGTCGCGGCATGCAACGAGTCAACGTTGGGTCCTTCTTGCCGAGAGCCAACCTCCGAGCAGCGGTTCTGCCAAGCCTTGCGGCACCATCTCATTTTTAGCAGTGTGGCCGCAGTTGTCCAAAGCGAACCCGGCCAGTGGAACCTCCTGAAGGACGTTAAGCGGACGCGCATGGCCATGCGACGATTCGCGGAGCTCCTGTCCACAAGTACGCCGCGCAAGAAAAAATGAGATACTTGGACGGCATGAGATCCGGTATGTCCGCGGGTCATGCGAGGCCTGCGTGAAGATCAAAAAAGTCGATCCTCAAGAGTTCGAATGCTCGCGGACGGTCCAGAGGCCGTTTGGCTGCATGGAGTTGTGGGCCGGCAATGAACGAGCGCACCGTTCTTTGGAGCTGGCGGGTCTCGAGAGCGACGTCATTGCCCTGCCGGCGGGAGGCGAGAAGGGCGGCGACCTGTCTGCCGTTTTTTCCTGCAGCGACAACGTCGCCCGTGTCGTTCTGGCGGACTGCATCGGGCACGGCTACACGGCCAGCGGCGTGGCCCGTCATGTCCATCATCTTCTCCACAAGTTTCAGGACATTCGCGACACTGCAGGCTTACTCGGAGCTCTGAACGACGCCTTTACGCTCTCCAACAATGAGAATGAGTCGGAAGGGCCGCTGCGGTTGACCACCGTTGTGACCGGCACGTTCGACGGAACCACTGGGGAGTTCAACTTTGCTTATGCCGCCCATCCCCGAATGCTCCTCTGGCGCGCGAAGGAGATGCGATTTTTCCAACTCGGAGAAGGTTTGGAAGGATTTCCATTGGGGCTCACCACGGGAGAGACGTATAACCAGCAAAGCGTGCGGCTCAATCACGGCGACCTGATCCTGGCCTTTTCCGACGGCGCGACGGAAGTTCACTCGCCTTCGGGAGACGAACTCACGGCAAACGGCTTCCTGGAACTCGCGGGAAGCACTCTTCGGAAGCTGCCTCGTCCTGCGTCGCTTCATGATTTCTCGGAGGCAATGCTCGAGGGCGTCCACGATTATCGCGGCGCAGCAGGGGAATTGGAGGACGACGTCACGCTGTTGACCTTGCGCCGAATCCCTTAGCTTTGGCCTCTTTATGCCGCTAGGGTTTGAGGAACCTCTCACCTTACTTGAACGGATGCTCTGCAAAGTGCCTGTCCAGACTCGCCAGCACTTCCGTTATCCCATTTTGAACGTTCTTGTTTAGAGCAGCGACAACAGCAGGCACATCTTTACCGGTCACAGGTTCGTCGTGCGAGTAATAGTGCGTCCAAACGGTGGAGCCGGATTTCAGCTCGCGCATCTCCAGCTCGAAGGTCACCTTCGCGAGGATCGAGCCCCCCGAAACCTCTTTGAAGTCGTAAAGCCTGCCGCGGATTAGGAAGTCACCGTTGGAAGTGCTGCGCTGCGCATAGACCGCCTTGTAGCGGCCCGACGCTCGGAGTTCGCGCAACAACACCATTTGAATCATTTCTGTCGGCGGTTCTGCCCAGCGTTGGTATTCGTACGTTCCCATCTGTTCTCCGCCGCTGCTATAGACAATGCGGTCTTCCCGATAGAGATGCGAGGCAAGTAACGGGCCGAGCAAAATCGCGGCCGGCATGGGATCCGCCGTTTGCGCTCCGTTTTGTATTCCTGGAACCGTCAACTGGTAATACTTGCTGGGACGCGCTGCTCCACACCCGGCAAGGACTATTACGACCAAAAAGGCGGTCACGAGACTGTGCCATGAGCTTGTTTCAAAAAGACTTGAATTGCGTTTTCTCACAATTCTTCTGGTGGTCCGCCTTTCGAATGCATCTGGTCCGCGAGTCACTTGAACTCTCCCGGCTTGTGCTCGGGTGGACTGCTCGAACGAATCAAGGTGTAAGGCCGCCGTTTGATCGTATCGGTAAATTCCTTCATGTTCTCCGAAACGTGGCGGAAGTTCTCCAGCAGTTCATCGATGTTTTCGGCGTTCACGTCCAGGATTTGGTCGAGTTTTCCGGTCAAGTCGTTCACGGTTGCAAGCGACCGGCGCAGGTCGACCACTGCCTTCCGCAAATCCTCACGGTTTTCTCCGATAAGCGAATCCACATGGTTCAGCGCTTCATTGGCCTGCGCCGATGTTTTTCTCAAGTCGTCAATCAGTGGGTTAAATTTCTGGCTGGCGTTATTCAAGTTCTGAACTGTGGACTTCACATTGGCGCGATTGTCCGCGAGCATTCCACGTGCCTCCGAAAGAGTGCCCGCGAGATTCGCGCGATTGCGGTCGCTCATCAGGTCGTTGATGCGGTCCACCGTTACCTTCAATTCCGTCGCCCGGTCATTGAGAGTCTTCAGCAGTTCCTGCGCCTCCGGAGCGATGTCATTGATCTTTGCGGCGAGCGCATTGAAGTCCACATAGGGATCGGAGGGAAGAACTGTTCCGGAAGCTGCCTGCCTGGCGTTGCTTCCGGGAACGGGGATAAGCTCTAAATGATTGTCTCCGAGAGGGCTTAAGCTCATGATTCTCGCGTGAGTGTCCGTCTTCACCGGAAGGTCGCTGCGCACACTGAAGGTGATTTCAATGCGCGCGGGATTTGCCGGATCAAGCTGCAGCTTTTGCACTTGCCCTACTTTTGTCCCCCCGGCATATCGCACCGTCGACCCGGGCTCCAGTCCCCCAGCAAAGGGAAAATAGGCGCGAAACGTGGAGGCCGAGCCTCCGAATGCGCCGCTCAGGGCGAAAACAGTCGTAACGAGAATGGCGGCTGCGATGATTACAAATACGCCTACCATGGCTTGCTCTCTCTTCGTTTGCATCAGGCACCTCTCTTTTTCTTTCAGCGAACTCGCGTGCTGCGATTACTCTCGGTCAGCATTTGCAGATAATCCGCCTCCTGCAAGACTTCCGGTTCGGCAATGCGGTCCAGGAACTGCCGCACGCGCGGCTTCGAACTGGACTGCATTTCCTCTTTCGAGCCGATGGCTACAATGTTGCCTTTGTCGATCAGCACCATGCGGTCGGCGATCAGGAACGCGCTAGCCAATTCATGGGTCACGACTACAATCGTCATGTGGAAGGCTTTCTTCACCTCGAGAATTAGTTCGTCCACACCGGCGGCAATGATGGGGTCGAGTCCCGCGGAAGGCTCATCAAAAAAAAGAATCTCCGGATCCATCGCCATGGCTCGCGCTACCGCAGCGCGTTTCTTCATCCCGCCGCTCAGCTGCGACGGCATATAGTTTTCAAAACCGGCCAGCCCCACCTGATCCAGCTTCAACCGCACGATAATCTCAATGGTCGGATTTTCCAGCCTGGTGTGTTCGCGCAGAGGCAGAGCAACATTCTCTCCCACGGTCATCGAGCCGAACAATGCGCCGCCCTGAAAGGACATGCCAATTCGTTTGCGAATCTCATTCATTTCGTCCTCGGAGATTTCGGCCAGGTTTTTTCCTTTGAGCCAGATTTCACCCGACGTTGGCCGCTCCAACCCCACCAGGGTGCGCAAAAGCGTGCTCTTTCCCGAACCGGAACCTCCCAGAACCACCAATGTTTCCCCGCGCATCACTTCAAGGCTGAGGCCATGCAGAATCTCCCGCTCGCCGTAATTCACGCGCAGATCCCGCAGCGAGATCATCGGTTCGTGCTCCAGGATCGTATCCTCCCTCGGTTCCATCACCGTTTTTTCCCTAGCGTTTGCTCATAAAAAAGAACAATGTGGTGAAAACCAGGTCGACAAGGATTACAAGAAATATCGAGACCACCACGGCGCGCGTCGTGGAACGCCCAACTTCCTCCGCGCCCGCTCCTGTCGTCAGCCCCTCATGACATCCCACGGCAGTAATGGTCATGCCGAACACGACACTTTTGATCAGCCCGGTCACGATGTCTCGCAGATACAGTGCGTCGAGTGATGCCCGAATGTACCGGCCAAAGAAAAAATCTGCCTGAGTCACGCCAAAGAGCGCTCCGCCCAGGATACCCATCGTGTTCGCCCAGATAGTTAGGCAGGGCAACATCACAAGCATGGCCAGGAATTTCGGCGTGACCAGAAAGTCGACCGGGTGAATCGCCATCGTCTCGAGCGCATCAATCTCCTCGGTCACTTTCATCGTGGCGATCTCTGCGGCGAAGGCCGAGCCGGAACGGCCGATAACCACAATCGCCGTGATCAGCGGCCCAAGTTCGCGGGTCATCGAAATGGCAACGGCATTTGCCACAAAACTTATTGCTCCAAGTCTGCGCAGCTCATACGCGCTTTGCAGCGCCATGATTAATCCGATAAAAAAAGTGATCAGCGAGAGGATCGGCAGCGCTCGCACTCCCACCTGCATGGCTTGTGAAATAGCCTCTCGTACACGAGAATGCTTTCCCCGGAAGGGGCCGACGAATGCAAAATAAGCCGCGCGCGCTCCTAATGAAACGAGCGCTCCGAGATAGGCGAGCCCGTTGGTGAATGATCCGCCAATTTGTTCCGCCAGTTCCACGTTGCTCTCAAGGTAAAGAATCGTGCGGAGGCCATGCCGTTCTTAGGGCGATACTGCTTGCTCTTCGCTCTCGCAAATCTCGAATATCTTCACCAGTTTGGAGAGCTGCAAGACTTCCCGGATGCTGGTGTTCAAGCCATACAGGATCAAGCGCGCTCCTAAATCCCGCGACACTTTCAACCCCTCCACGAGCGATGCGACTCCCGAGCTGTCAATATAGCGAACCGCCCGCAAATTGAGAATCACCCGCGGCATGCGCACTTCGCGCAGCTCGCGTAAAAGCGCTTTTCGCAGCTCCGGCGATGTCGCCAGGTCGACATCCCCACTGACGTCAAAAATCGTCATTTTGTCCAGGTGACGCGCAGAAATCTTCACTGTTGATTCTCCTTAAGCGCCCTTCCCCAGCCTAGCCGCGTTAGGAACCTTGATTAGCCGAAGTTGATTTTTTCCGGCCCTGCGCCGGAATTCTACCGTATCCATGCACTCGTTGATAAAGTGCAGTCCCAGGCCGCCCGGGCGCACCTCGTCGAGACAGCGTCCGCACAACGTGGCCTGATCAATCCTTTTGCCGCGGTCTTCGAGCACGATTTCCAACGCTCTCGTTTTCCTGCTATCTTGCTGGACTTCAATCCGCCGGAAGGACGCTTGAATTGGACGCCCTCCTTTCCCTGCGTAGGCGTGCCTTATGATATTGGTCAGCGCTTCGTCTACCGCCAGCACCACGGACCGGCATTCCGCGCTGGAAAACCCCTCGATTTCGGCGAGCTGTCCCAACGCATGCCGCACCACGCAGAGCATCTCGGGATTGCTCGGCAACTCCAATTTCAGCAGGAGTTGGTTTCGCCTCATTTGGGCTCGCTGTCCAAAAGTTTACGGTCCCCTGACGCACAGTTTGCACGCCGTGCGTCCGTGCAAGTTTCACGATAATACACGCAATTCCTGCGAACGACGGATTGTTCCCGAATGAGATTAGAACAGCCGAGAGAAGCGAAATGCAAGTGAGGGGGAACGAAACGCAAGCGCATTGAAGAATCACGGGCTGAGTGATTTCACAGAGCTTGCCATTCTCGCAGGCTGGTTCCCAAGGTCCAGCCCGCCGGGGGGCCATGCATGTGTTCGTTCTTTCTGCTAAATTGGTGGAGTCATTTCCATCGCTGAGGAGAGGTGGCCGAGCGGTTTAAGGCGCACGCTTGGAAAGCGTGTGTAGGCTAACCCCTACCGTGGGTTCGAATCCCACCCTCTCCGCCAGAAAGCTTTCCTAAAGGAAAATGGGCTTCCGGACTGTTGAGCAAGTTCGCCGCATCTTTCTGATTCTCGCCGGCTTCACCCTTTTGCTCCTCGGATTGATTTTGATTTTCACACCGGGTCCCGGAACACCGGTAATCCTGATGGGCCTGGGTTTGCTCGCCGCTGAATTCGTTTGGGCGCGCCGCCTCATGGATCGCATCAAGCGCGAAGGGGCGCGCCTAAAAGATGCGCTTTTGCGGCTGGAAAAGTAATCTTTGAGTTGTCATCTCTTAAGGAAATCTGGAGGCTGCTTTGTCAAATCTCAGCGCGTCTGCCGCACGCACATGGGCCGGCAAGTGGGCGCTCGTCACGGGAGCTAGCGCAGGAATCGGCGCCGCGCTTGCCAGAGAGCTGGCACTTGGCGGAAGCAAACTTGTGCTGACTGCGCGGCGCGAGGATCGCCTGAAAGAATTGGCCCGCTCGCTCACGGTGACCTACAAGGTTGAAACAGAAGTCTTCCCCGCAGACTTGGCGGAATCCACCGCGCCCGAGAAAATTTTCGCGTTCACAAAAGAAAAGCAAATCGAAGTCGACGTGCTCATTAACAACGCCGGCTTCGGAAAATACGGCGAGTTCCCGTCGGTGGACAAACAACGCCTTCTTGATATGGTGCAGGTCAATTGCGCCGCGGTCGTGCACCTGACACATCTTTTCTTGCCAGGCATGGTTGCGCGCCGCCGCGGCGATATTCTTATCCTCGCTTCCACAGCCGCTTTCCAAGCCGTGCCTTATATCTCCACTTACGCCGCCACCAAAGCCTTTGATCTCTTCTTTGCCGAAGGGCTCGCCGAAGAAATGCAACCTTACGGCGTCCGCGTTTGTGCTCTTTGCCCCGGATCGACCGAGTCCGAATTCCATGTCGTATCCGGCCAAGAGCGCTTTAAGCACAGAGCCGAAACCGCAGAAAAAGTCGCTCGCACCGGTCTCAAAGCCCTCGCTGCGGGAAAGAGTTACATCATTTCTGGCCTGGGAAATTATCTTGGCGCGCAAGGCGAGCGCCTCGTTCCGCGGCGCTTCGTCACGCGCATTGCTGCCAATATGTTTCGGCCAAGCCAAGACTAACGGACCACGGCTGTGCTCCGCATTGCTTTCAGGCTACATACCTAACTCTCTGTAGTATCAGGCACTTCCGGTCCAAGTCCGCTCCAGCCTGCTGACCAGGGAACTTATCGTTCCTGCTGGCGGAATGTACACATAGAGCCGGGCAGAGCGTCTTATCAGGAGAGATGAGCATCGCCGACCAGGAAAGAGACGACCTGCTGCTCCGGCGCGCCGCCCTGGGCGATGAAGAGGCGTTCACTCTTCTTTACCGGCGCCATCAAGCGGCGCTCTATCGGTTTGCCATGCGCATGACTGGAAGCGCTTGGGCCGCCGAGGAAATTGTGCAGGACGTTTTTATGACCTTGATGCGCGATCCAAAAAAGTACGATGCCACGCGCGGAACCCTTGGCGGATTCCTATATGGCGTCACGCGCAATCGCGTCCTGAAGCATCTTGAGCGCTTGCCGCGCGAAATTTCCCTCGAGGAGAACAACGAGGACGGCACCGGTTCGGGAATCATTCTGATGGAGCCGGCGACACCCGCGACGGAGGCGGAAAACCGCGAGCGCCGGGAACAGGTTCGCGCGGCCGTTTTGGATCTGCCTGCGGAGTTTCGCGAGGCCGTGATCCTCTGCGAGCTCGAAGAGCGGAGCTACGAGGAAGCCGCGCAAATGGTTGGCTGCCCTATCGGGACGATTCGTTCGCGGCTGCATCGTGGGCGCGCCCTTCTAATGGCCAGGCTTGAATTGCTCCGCGAGCCGCCGCGACGCGGGAACGGCAGGGCAATAGGCCTCTTGAAGATTCAAGGAAGTGCGAAATGAAGTGCGAAGAATTTGAAGCATATGGACTGGATGCCGAACGCGATGTTTCCCTGACGGAAGGGCAGCGCGCTGCGGCCGTCGAGCATGCGGCTTCCTGCTCCCGCTGCGCCGCGCTCCGCGATTCCTGGCAGGCGGCGCGCGTTGACTTGCGCGCTCTCGCCGAAGACACCGCTGCCGTGGCAGCCCCCGCGCGCGTCGAAATGCGCCTCCGGCAGCAGTTCCGCGCGCTACATCACGTTCCAAAAGTCCGGCGCACTGCGGTGATTGCAGCGTGGATGCTGGCCGCGGCTGCAGTTCTGGTCGGAGCCGTGAGCTGGAGCAAATGGCGCTCGAATCATTGGACGATCCCGCCATCCGTCGGCAATAGCGTCGCAAATTCAGGTAACACTGTTCCGGATCCGAATAGCACGAAGCAAAGCTCAGCCACGAATTCACAGACGCTTGTGGCGGACAATGATCTCAACGATTTCACCCTGTTGCCCGGAGTTTTGCCAGCCGATACCGATGACGCTGCAATTCTCCGCGTGCGCATGCAGCGCGGGTCTCTCGGCGCTCTCGGTTTGCCGGTGAATGAAGACCGCGCCGGCGAATGGATCCAAGTGGACCTGCTCGTTGGCAACGACGGGCTGCCGCAAGCGGTCCGTTTGCCCGAATAAAGTTTTGTACGCATATTTCTCGGTCTCAGGAGAGAAGAGGAGAAGAAAGAATGAATCGCAGATGCATAGAAAGCTTGATCCTTAGCGGCGCGTTCCTGTTTGGCGCAGGAATCGCTCGAGCGCAAACACCGCCTCTCCCACCCGGCGTGCCCGGTGCCGACGTTTTCTTTATTTCCGGTGGACCCCAGGGTGAGTTCCCACCGCCGCCGCCTTTCGGCGAGCACATGGAGCTTTTGGGCTTTGCCGGGATGCACGGTGGAAAGGTGGTAACCGGCGCGCCGTTTAGCGCGGTCGCCGTTTCTGAAACCGTGCAAACGCTCGCCGATGGCAATCACATTACGCGGAAAACGCAAACCAATCTCTTCCGCGACGGCCAGGGCCGCTTCCGCAAGGAGGTTACGCTTGCCGGGTTCGGTCCCATGGCCTCTTCGGGGGAGCCAAAGTCTTTCGTGGTTATCAACGATCCGGTCGGCGGCACAACGTTTGTCGTTCACCCCAACCAGAAAACCGCGGAACAGTTGCCTAAGCCGTTCGCGCATATGAAAGAAGGCTTAGGTGCGGCGATAAAAGACAAGATGAGCGCCCGCCAGGAACAGGAAATGGCCAACGGTAACTTGAAGAAGGAGAGTCTTGGCACGCAGACCATCGGCGGAGTAATTGCGCAAGGCACTCGTGTGACGAAAACAATCCCCGCAGGACAAATCGGAAACGAAAAGCCGATTACCATCATTCACGAAAGTTGGTACTCCAACGATCTGCAAATCGTGGTGATGAGCAAGCAGAGCAATCCGTGGTCCGGCGAAACCACCTACACGCTGACGAATATTCAGCGCGGGGAGCCGGACGCATCGCTCTTTGCGGTGCCTTCCGACTACACCGTGACGCAAGTTCACCACGGGCGTGCAGGCATGCGGGTCCATCAGGCGCCGCCTGCGCCGGAAGAAAACTGATTCTTCGTGGCCGCGGCTTCTTGAACATCGCGGGCTTGGCCCGACACGCGCGGCCTTTCACAAAACGCGCTTCTCTCCTGAAGACGGTGCGCCCTTTTCGCAGCCGCCCCCATCGCTGCGGGAAGGGCGTCGCCGTTTTTGGGAGTGGAAAAAGCCAACGTCTCTCGTGACGGCTAATCTTACCTGCCGCGACTCGCCGCCGTCGCGGCAAGTTATGGGGTCTTGTCCTTCAAGAGGGTCTCGCCCTTGATGAGCCAGGCAACGCCAAAGGCCAGGAGCGAGGTCGTCTCGAAGAAGAAGGTCGTGCCAACGCCGTCAAACAAATACTCACGATGAAAACAATATAGGAGGACCGGGATCGCGGTGATAGAAACGATGATTGCAATCCCGCAAGCTGTGTAAACCCAATTGCGTAGGACCTTTCTTGGCGTCACGGTGTGTCCCTCAGCGCTCATCCTGAAGAGCACAAGACAGAAGATCGCGAGCGTGGAAAACAGGAGCGCGGCAAAAATGTAGTGTAGGATCCCGATATGCCGCTGGAACGGTGTGGCGCTTTGTTCCGGCGTCGTCGGGCAAAAGGCCACGCCGAGCGCGAAAATGCCGGACAGAATTCCCGCGACCTCGTCTTTCCAATCGTATCCCCGGCAAAAAAGTTGGAACACCGCGACGGCGCAGAGACTGCCTTCGAACAAATTCCGCATCACGGTGTAGTAGTAGTAGCTGATGGACGTTTCGAGCCTGTGGCCCAGAAAGCACCACGGGATCGCAACCGCGAATGGAAGGCCGAGGGCGATAGCGCCGACGGCTTTCCGGAGAGCATGGTAGGAGAGGGAGGCTGGATCTTTCGCGCTGGGTGCGAGAAGCATCGTTCACCTCTGAATTGTAGGGATGGGTACCTGGGTGACTACGTGCCCACAGCGTATAGCAAGCCGCCGAAAATGCAAGGCGAAAGAATGGCGCTCTAACACGAGCCGTACTGCTAATGATTAAGGCGATGGTGCCGAGATGGGGCGCAGCATGCTGCGCCCCTACAAAGGGATGGAAAGGCGGAGACACGCGCGGAGGCGTTAGGAGCCGGCGCCGGCAGCGTCCGCGACGGTTGCGCCGCCGACGATGGTGATCCAGCAAGTGCCATTGCTTGCGTCAGCCTGAATTGCGTTCCACAGCGCCTCGAACGCGGCGCGGCTACTGCCGATGAAATCCGCCGATTGCGTTTGCCCGACCAGAATGCATCCTTCCGTGTCTTTTGCTTCGTTTCCCCAATGGATCATAATCAGGCTCCTGCCTGGGATGTCTTGCAGGTGAGGCATTTCACCGGCATGCTCATGGTCCTGGGGATTGGGCGAGTTCTCGAACTTCGGAGACGGGGCCAGGACAACTCGATAACGTCCTTGCGGAATGCAGGAGCCAGGTTTGCCGTCTTTATTCGGCAGCTCCAGGGTGTAACTGGAACTGCCCGTCAATCGACAACGTGCCTTCGGTGCTTTGGGCGTCGAATTTGGTGCGGTTCAGCGTGATTTCCATGGTTCCTTGGACCTCCAATAAGAGCGAGAACGGGTCCAGACGAGGTTTCTTGCCAGATAGTGCAAGTCGTGGCTACAGCGTTTCACCGCGCAATAGCCCAGCCGCAAGGCAAGGCTTCACGGGCCTGATCATCCTCGACGGGCGATCTGCCGTTAGCGAGAACCAGACTAGAAGTGGACGACCAGACCAGCCGAAACACGCGTGCAATTTGTGTGTCCGCCCGAAGTGTTCAAGCCAACGTAATCGACTTGCGGACGAAAAGCTAGATGCGGGAGTATGCCGAAATCAACGCCGCCGCCAAAGCTATAGGCAAACTGGTTGGCAGCGGCTGATGAGCCTCCGTAGCCTGCAGTAAGACGCGAGCCGCCGAACAGGACTTGCGCGAATGGATTGATTTTGGAAGGGTTGCGGAGAGTCACGCGCGGTCCAAAGAGATAGGTGTAAGTGTTCAGGGGAACGCCTGAAGGCGAGGCGTGGTACGCACCGAAATCGCCGACGACGCCAAACCAGCTAACGGGGTTGTACGCCAGGGATCCACTGACACCGTTCTGGTTGAGCCCTCCGGAGCCGCCTAGGCGGAAATAGGAATAGCTGAGCGAAGCGTCGAAGGATTGCGCCCGCGTCGGAATAGTGAAAAAGAACAACCCCAGAGCCACTACTATGAGCTTTTTCATAGGATTCCATCCTTTCGAACGAGAGCGAGTATGGAGATTTGCAACTCGCAACGAGGCGGCAGGCCGAGGGGGAAAGCCAAGTGCGGCGCCTCACCCTAATTGTGTGGCGGCGGCGCCTTAGGCTGGTCCAAAAAGCCTAGCGCCGTTTCTTGGCGTGCAATAGGGCCAGGCGCTGTACAGCCCCTAACACCAAGCTTGATTCCGAGACCACTCGGCTGAGCCGAGCGAGCGCAGTCGGTCACTTGGCCATGGAACGGTGGTCAAAACTGAGGACGCGGGTAATTTTCCAGGCTCCGTCTTTGTATTGCCAGAGGTGAACAAACTTGGCCTCACCGACCGGCTCAACGTCGTCATGCCCTGGGTGGTGGAAGCGGTGCGTGCCCATCTCGATCGCGCCATAACCGTTCATGTGGTAGACCTGCAAGGTGCCCGGAACGAGTTCGCGAGTTACTTTGCCGCAGATGTTTTTCTTGACGCTGTCGGTCAGTGCCACTCGCCCGAGAGTAACGCCGCCCTGGTCGTGATAGAACTCAACATCGTCGGCGAAGAAAGAGGCGAACTTTTCCAGGTCGCACCGGTTGTAGGCGTCGAATAGCGAGGCGTCCAACGCGGCTATAGCTTTATCCAGCTCGGGCTGCGACTTGATGTCGTCGAATGCAGGAATCACTGGAGCAGTGTTCTGCGGGATTGCATAGGCGCTGCAGAGCATAAGCGCTGGCAAAAGCAGTAGGGTGCGCTTGATGACATAGCTTTTTGTCATGGAGCCTCCCTTTTCATTGAGGTCGATTACAGAGGGACATACGGGAATTCGCGGTGGAATGTTCCGTGCTGGAGGGGTCAGCCCGGCGCGGACGCCGTGCAGGAGCGGGAGAATTTCAGCTATGGGATCGGCGCAACGTGAGTTGCGTAGAGGATGCGCGAGTGTGCTAGTGTGAAACTCCCGAATTTCGAACGAGGGATAGATGGCCAAGCCGAGAGTGTTTGCGACGCATAGTTTGTTCGACGCAGCGAGGAAAATCCTGCAGGACAACTGCGACGTGGAGTATTGGACAGAGCCAGAGCGTCCGCCGCGCAAAGAGGTTTTGCGGCAAATCAAAGACAAAGAGGGGTTGATCTGTCTGTTGACCGAAAAGGTGAATGAGGAGTTGCTGCGGGCGGCTTCGAAGCTGCGCGTTGCGGCGAACGTGGCGGTGGGCTTTGACAATATTGACGTTGCCGCATG
>CAZGBQ010000021.1:29447-34084 GCA_964524045.1 uncultured Acidobacteriaceae bacterium | reverse complement strand
TGGTTAAGGAATCCGCGCGATGCCAGCAATTCCGCGTTCAACAGCGCCGCGCCCGCTGCGCCGCGCACGAGATTGTGGGACAGCAGCGTTAGCTTCACGTCGTGCAGGGGGCATTCGCGCACGCGTCCCACAACCGCAGCCATGCCATTTCCAACCTCTACGTCTCGCCGCGGCTGGGGGCGGTCTTCCTCATCCATGACCACCACCGGGTGCCGCACCGCGCTTGGCAGCGAAGCCAGCTGCTCGCCTACCTCAAACGTACGCAGGGCTTCCCGCACTTCATGCAACGAGGCGATCTTTTTCAAGCCAACCGAGACGCACTCCAAGTGCCCATCCAACACCGGCACGCGATTGCAGTGCGCGCTGATACCCAGCCCGGCCTCGACGAATCGCGTTCCATCCCATTTGCCAAGCAGTTTCTGCGGTTCCGCTTCCATCTTTTCCTCTTCGCCGCTGATGAACGGCACCACGTTCCCCTGAATGTCCATCGAAGCCACGCCGGGATAGCCCGCGCCGGAAATAGCTTGCAGTGTCACTACGAAAATCCTCTCCAGCCCAAAAGCGTCCGCCAGCGGCTTCAGCACCAGCACCAGCCCCGCCGTTGAACAATTCGGGTTCGTCACGATGAATCCCGTCTCATAGCCGCGGTTTCTCTGCTGCAGCGGAATCGCGTCAAGATGCGCTGCGTTTACCTCTGGAATTAGCAGCGGGACATCCGCATCCATCCGGTGATTCCGCGAATTGCTCACTACGGGATAACCCGCGCGCGCAAAGTCTTCTTCCACCGGCCCCGCGACGGATGAGTCCAGGGCCGAAAAAACAAAGTCGCAGTCCAGCGCCGGATCCACGCCTTTCACCACGAGGTCACGCGCGGCTTCGGGAATCGGCGTTTCCAAATGCCAGCGCGCCGCCTCCGCGTAGGTTTTTCCTGACGACCGCTCCGACGCCGCCACTTCAGTCAGGTCGAACCACGGATGCTCGGCTAGCAGCTTCACCAGCCGCTGCCCAACGATGCCGGTCGCGCCGAGGACTCCGGCGCGCCACTTCTTTTCAACAAGCTTCACCCGCGGCTTCCCATCCACGCTTGACGGCATTTTGCCATTACCCCCATTCTGAGATTGTAGTCTCACGCTGCACCTTCCCGAGGATGCGCGCTCGATGACTCACTGGCAGGCCCGATCCGGGTGCCACGCGCTTCCGGGCGAAACGTGTTGCGCACCCACACCACCATTTCCGTTTCTGCAGCCAGCGGCAACACTTTGGGATGAAGCACCTTCGCGCCGTTCGTAGCCAGCGCGTGCGCTTCGTCGTAACTGAGCTCGTGCAGAAGCCGGGCTTCCGGCCATTCCTGTGGATTCGCAGTGTAGATCCCATCCACATCGGTCCAGATCACCAGCTCATCGGCATCCACCACGTGTGCCACGATCGCTCCGGAAAAATCCGAGCTATTCCGTCCCAGCGTCGTGACTCTTCCGTCGGGCGTCGCACCGATAAAGCCAGTCACGACCGGAACGATTCCTTCTTTCAAAAGGGGAAGCAGAATTCCTTGCCCGCGCCTCTTGGTTTGTTCAAGGTGCGGTTCTGCCGCGCGAAACGTATCGCACGTCAGCACGAACTCTGAGGAACTGATTGGCACGGAAGCGACTCCCAATTTTCCCAGCGCTGCGGCAAAGAGTCGCGCGCTGAATCTCTCTCCAAAAGAAGCCAGCCGGTCGGAGCGCTCCGCCTTCGCGCCGTCGTGCTTGCGAGAGAGAACTTCGTGTTGCAGGTCGTGTCCCAGCAGCTGCAATTCACGGCGTACTCGCAACTCCTTCTCCTCCTCCAGACTTAGTTCTTCCATCACCTCGACATGCAGCTCTTGCGCGGTTTCTGCTTCCCGCCGCGCTTGAGCCAGCTTCCCAAAACAAGCGCGCGCTCTACCGAAAGCAAAAAATCGGTTACACCTTTCATGGCCGAGACCACCACCGCCACCTTCGATTTCATTGCGGCATCTCGGACCAGACCCGCAGCATGCAGGATTCGCTTCGCGCCCAGAAGCGAGCTGCCTCCAAATTTGAACGCAACCACGTTCGTCCGCCTCTTGCTATCTCCCTCGCCAATTTCGTGGCTGCGCAAAGCGGCGGGGCAGGATTCTGCAGCCTCTTCCAATGTATTTTCCAGATTCATGGCCTGCGCTCCGGGTTCTGTTCCCAGCACTGGCCGCTGGAGCGTTTCTGGGGGGGGCTTAAAAGAAGAAACCCACCGCCAGCTTCGCTTCTGGCGGTGGGTTGGAAACTCTTTCTATCTTGCTAGCTGTTTCTCCACTCGCCCGAAGCGCCAATAGTCTTCATAGTCGTAGTCGTGGTAATCGACTTGGACGACATGCTCGTAATTCGCTTCGTGGCGATGGAAATCATTACGGCTTCAGACTACCACCCCTGGCCTCAGAAAAAAAGCCCATTTTTGACACCGGCTTAGACTTCCGCAAAGAACAAAAAGGGCAGCTCGGTAAGAGCTGCCCTCCCCTTTCATCTTTCCGAGAGAAGTACGAGTTGCACGGCTAAAAGGTGAAGATGGTGCCGCCTTCGCTCCGGAGGTCGCGCCAGGTCCGGGAAGGAATGCCGCGGAAGAGCGGCAGGGCCCCAGTAGCAGTCGGCAAAGCATCGGTTTCGTAGAGCCCCTGTTCAAAAGCAAAGGTGACCCAATTGTTCAGCTTGTAAAATAGTGTCCCGCCGTACAGGGAACTCTTGTGCCGGGTACCAGCGGCGTTGAAACGTTGCACATCCCGTGCTTTGGCAAAGTCCGAGCCATAGTGCAGATAGAAGGACCAACCCATGTTGCGGCCTTGCGGGTCGGCGCCGAAGATACGTGAGAGCGGGAGACCAAGGTTGACGAATCCGCCGGCTGCGCGAACGGGGCGCTGCGGCGCAACCAAAGCGGTGCCGCTGGCGTCCGTGCCAAAGACCACGACGGAAGCTCCGTCGATGGAAGACGCGTTCGCGGTGCTGCCCGGCGTGAGGCCGGAGGTGTCGTTATAGTTCGAGAAGAGCTGGCCACCGAGAAACCAGCGCAGGTCGCTTCCGGCGTAATATTTCCCGATCAGCGTGAAATAGCGCGTGGGCAACTGAAACTCGCTGCTCCAGCCGTTGGTGGTGCTCGACACGGTTGCACCCTGCGGGAAAGCGGTCTTGAAAGCGGCAGGAACTGCGGCGGCGGTTACAACGGCTTTGCGCTCCCCCTGTTCGCCGCTGAAGATAATTTGTGCGGGAGCCACGCCAGGAGCATGGTCAAGTTGAAACTGCGTGACGATGCGGCCTTCCACCGCTGGCCGCGCGGAGTCCGGTCCTTGCCGTTCCCCGTAACCGAGTTGGTTGGCAAGGTTGGCAGAGCCTGGCTGGTTGCCGGAACCGGCCAGCACTGCGGCGATCTCGGGCATGAGTTTGAAAGAGCCGAAATCGTGCGTCCACCCGAAGCGCATTTGGGGCTCGCGCTCCCAGGTTGTGCCAAAACCTCCGCCCGAGAGCATGCCCTCAACGACTGTAGGGATTGTGGAGGAGGTAAACGGCGTCCAGTCCTGGCCAAACAGCGCTGAGAACGTGTCTCGCTTGCCAAACTTGTAGTCCAACCGCACATAGGCGAGACGGATGGAAGGCTGGCTCGACCGGATGGATGAAAGATTCCGATTGTCAACGCGGGTGAAATCGCCTTCAAAGTCGGCCTCGATTTTCCCCGTGAGCGTGAGATTTGGCGAAGCATCCAACGCCTCGAAGTTGACACCCAACCGAGTGGCGCGGACCTTCAGATGAAACTCTGGCGCGCCCTGCGGGCCGGTGTCGGTTGCGAATCCCGGGAGCGGAAAATCGTCAGCGCCCGGCGAAGAGCTGTCGTGCACGAAAGTCGCCTTGATCAAGCCGTAGGGCGTGACCCGCAAATTGCCGATGCTGAAGGCGGGCTTGAGGCCCTCGCGGGGGAGACCGCCGACGGGAAGGTTACGAATCGGCGTGAGCGCGGGTATTCCCGCCGGCGCGTCGGGAGGAGCAGGAACGCCACCCGGTGAAGCCGCAGAGACCAGCGTGGAAGAACTTACTGCTGGGCCGACGCTGGCCGGCGAATTCGCCGTCACACGGTAGACCGCTGGGACGGCTGCTATGCTCCCTGAAGCCGCCGCAGAAACGTCCGGTACCTTTGCCGCGCCAAACGCCTGATCATAATCGGCCTGCGAGATCACCCCTTTGCCGAGAAGCAGATCAGCAAGGCGCCGGTCAGCATCAGCGGCCGATCCCTTGCTGATCTGCGCCACTTCCTCATCGCTGAGGATGCCTTTGGCCTGAAGCAGCCGCACGAGCGGATTGGCTGCTGGCTGATTTTCTCCTTGCTGTTGCGCTAATCCTTGCTGGCACCACGCAGAGGCCGTGAGCAAACACACTGCTAGAGGCAACACGACCGGAACTGATTTCACTTTCATCTCAATACCCCCTGAGACTCGCCGGGCGGAAAACGAGTCGTGTTCTGAAATGGAAGCTCAAATAGCGTCCTTTTCATATTCAGCGTGAGGACAGTTGTCAAGAAATGCTTCTATCCAGGTTTTCGAGAAATGGACAATTAAAATGGGAAGGGACGAAACGTCATTCAGTGCTGCGAAGCTGAGGTGCGTCTCC
>CAZGBQ010000021.1:0-29347 GCA_964524045.1 uncultured Acidobacteriaceae bacterium | reverse complement strand
TAAAATGGGAAGGGACGAAACGTCATTCAGTGCTGCGAAGCTGAGGTGCGTCTCCGGCCGGCTGCCTGCGTTTCCAGAAACCCGTTTGTCTATGAAGCAAAACAAAAAGGGCAGCTCGGTGAAGAGCTGCCCCTTTGTCCGTCCCCAGGGTAGGGACGGACGATTGCCAGCTTGGACTAAGGGAACACGTAACGGAAAGAGGTCAAGACCATGTTTTCGACCGCCTTGGGCGAAATGCTGGGGTTCGCAGGATTGTTGTTGTTGCCAGACCAGCCGGTCTTGGTGATGTAGGAGTATTGGATGCCCCAGCGAACGCCGCCTTTGGGGCCCTGGTAAATCTTGTGCCAAAAGCCGACGCTGCCTTCAAAAATGTTGCGGATGTCGCCGGCACAGCTGCCTCCCCCTCCGGGCGTTGAGTTTCCCGCCGGTGAGGTTTCCGTAGAGCAGCCGCTGTTGTTGGCAAAGGGCGAGCCGTAACCGCCGATTTTCGAGTTGGAGGTAGTATGGGTTGTGATCGTCGTCGCGGTCGTTCGAAAACCACTTGCTGGGCAAGTCGGATCGGCGACCGGGTCGCAGACGGTGGTCGAAAAAGTCTGGCTCGTCGAGACGGTATTAGTCATATATCCAACATAGCCGGCGCGCCAAGCATACTCGTTGCCGCCGTAGAGATAGAGGTCGAGCTTCGGACTAGGATGTATTTCGATTCTGGCAAGAGCCTGTTGGCCGCGAATCAGCGCGAGGGTACCGTCGGGACGGAACGTAGCATCCGCGAGCTGAGCTGTGCCATAGCGCCCAATCCCGTCGCCAACTACGACTTTCACGCCGAAATCGACCTTCTTGGCAAAGAGCGGCACATTGAAACTGGCGCCTCCGCCTCCGCCGGTGCGGCTGTCGTTGAAAGCGTTCACGGCCGAAGGAGAAGTGTTCGTGCACGTAATTCCGGGCGTAGTACCCGTAAGGGCGGGCCCATTTAGAACTACGGTTCCGGAGCCGTTTGTGGCAGCGGGGCTGACCACGGCGCACGGATAAACCCGGTTACGGAAAGTGCTCACGATACCGAATATCTCGTAATGGCCCCAGCCGGGATCGATTGCAGCCTTGAAAATAAAATCGGGAGCCTTGTTGGTGGTGTATCCGGTGGCGTCGAACGCGTTATAGAGCCCGCCGCCGGCGCCCGGAGCATTGATGAAGAAGTTCTGCGATGGATTTCCAGACGCGGGCGTAAATGTCGAGAAACCACGCCCACCGAACGTAGTTTGAGGCGCTTCGACGGCAACTCCCAGAGCAAACTTCCCGCCGAAATCCTTCACGATCCGAAAACCATACTGCCGCGCCCAGGTCCAGCCGACCGAGTACTGAGGATCAACAGTTAGCGGCGGAATTTCCGTGCGGTTTGAAATGCCCTTCCTGTTTTCAGCGGCCAGGCTCCACATCTGACCGCCCGTGAAGCTCAAGCCATTGTCGAAAGCCACCTGCGCGAAAACCTGGCGCTGGCGGAGTACATAACTGTTGCTCTGCCGGTTGTTGGAGGTAGTACCGGCGCCGAGGAAATCCGCTTCGTAATACCCGCCGATCTTGGCTTTGGCCAATTTCCCTTCCGCCAGCAAGGTAATGCGGCTGTGTCGGCCGGTGAAATTGTTCTCTGATACTTTGCTAAGGGAGTTTCCAGGGTAGGGGATGCCCGTTAGCGGCGTATTGATATCGCCGCTCACAGCGCGGCTGCGATAAACGGTCGCTCCTTCGAGGAATCCCCCCGGTGTAACAATGATTCCCTTGTAGTGGATCGCCGAAGGAGAATCCAGCGCCTTCACGGTCTTTTGACTCTCAGCGACTGCGGTCTTCAAGGAGTCGTTGCTGGCTTTGACCTCGACGAGGCTTGCGTTGACTGAAGAGGCGGTCGTGGCTACCTGCGCGCTGGCGTTAGCCGCCTCGGTGGCTTTGCTGTTTGCCTCGTTAGCGCGAGCGCTGGCGGCTGCGGCGGCTTCACGAGCCTCACCGATCTGCTGGTCGCGCTTGGCCAGCTCATCTTTCAATTGCTGGATCTGCGCCTGCTGCGCTTGCAAGCTTTGGCGAAGAGCCTCGATCTGCGCGGCAATTTCCGCTGTCTTGTCAACTTTCTTCGTTGCCGCAGCCTTAGGCTTGGCGGACGCTGCCGGTTTCGTTTGCGATCCGGCTTCTTTATCCTTGGTGTCCTTCGGTGTATCCGCGAGTGCTATTCCCGTCGTGAGGAACAGCGATAGTGTGAGTGCCGCTAATTTTCTCATTTCCTCTCTCTTTGGAGCAAAAGTCCACGTGCTTCGGAAAAATGTGCTTTAACCACCCCGCGGCAAAAGGTAAAGGGGCTGTCTTACAATTACGTCAACCAATTGTGAATATCCTGTAACAAAGAGACGAGATTCACAGCAACCCGTTGACATGCAAGAAGTTGCGACTGCTTGCACAGATTAACGGGCACCTGAAGAAGTACGGAATAGGGGAGATGGGGACCGGAGCCAGGGGTGCACCGATCCCCAAGGTAGGACATTAAGTGAAGATCATGCGTGGCCAGTGTCGCCGTTTGGAGTCACATGCGAATGAAGGGTTTGTGAATTCTCGGTGATGTCCTCTTCCGATGTGCCCCCAGAGCCCGGCTCAGGACGAATGGCCAGACCGCGCCCATGCCTAACGTCTAGTCCCCGAACCCAGAAAATGATGTCTTCCGCAATGTTAGTGGCATGATCCGCAATGCGTTCCAGATGCCTCGTAGCGAGCACAAACTGCAAACCCGGGCTAACCAACTCCGGCTCGCTGGTCATTCGCCGAAGCAGGCGCTCAAAGATCCGGTCGCGGTACTGATCGACCACATCGTCGCTCTCCAGAACCGTCGTGGCCATCTCCACATTTCTGAAAATAAGCGCCCCCAGGCTCTGGCTGACCATCGACCGGACGGCAGCCGCCATCGGAGCCAGCTCTTCCGGGATCTGCACGCCGGGCATTTCGCGCAATGAAACCGTTCTCTCCGCAAGATTGACGGCGAGGTCGCCGATGCGTTCCAAATCGTTATTGATTTTCAGAGCCGCCACAATCAGGCGCAGCTCATCTTCCGGAAATGAGCCGCGACGCAACAGCCGGACCGCATGCTCATCAATGACAATTTCCATTTCGTTGATGCGCGGCTCAAGGAGAAATACTTCGCCGGGGAGAGCCGCGGTGCGTGGATTCTCGAAGCCTACGATGGCATCAAGCGCTCGGTTCATTGCGCTTTCAACGGTTCGCGCCATGGACACGAGATAATTCACCAATGTGTCGTGCATGACTGCTTCGGTGAGTCCGGCATTTGTTGGCATGGATTTCCTTTGCAGGGGCAGCCGCGCTGGCCACACTCCCCCTCGCAAGCAGAATTCTGCCCGGGGAATAATTACAGTCCGTTCACATCATTGTTAAAATGATGATAAAGAAGAAGTTTGCGGCGCTGCGGATTCGCTCCGCTTTCGCAGTCTGGTTCAGCGGCCGGGCCGCAATGCGCCGTGCTCCGGGACAAACACCGGGACGGTAAAGTGAAATTGCGATCCCCGGCCCACCTCGCTCTCGACCCAGATACGGCCGCCATGCGCTTCGACGAGATGCTTGGCGATGGACAACCCGAGCCCAGTGCCCCCGACTTCCCGGGAACGCGCCACATCGACACGATAAAAGCGTTCAAAGATCCGCGGCTGGTCCGCCTGTGGAATGCCAATGCCCGTATCGGTTACCGTGAACGCGACTTCGCTGCCTTCTCTCGATGCGCTGACCATGATTTGCCCTCCGGAGGGCGTGTACTGTACCGCATTGTCCAGGAGATTCTGCAAGACTTCCGCGAGCCGTCGCCGGTCCGCGGCTACGTCTGGAAGCGGCTCCTGAAGATTCACCGAAATCCTCAGGTCCTTCTCCGCCGCTGGCCTTTGTGTGGTCTCCAGACAGGTTTGCACAAACTGCGGCACGTTGAGCCGGCTGATTTCCAGGTCCAGGCGGTCGGCATCCATCTTCGAAAGCTCGAGCAGGTCATCGGTAAGCCGCGCGAGGCGGCGCGCGTGCTCCAGGATGATCTCCAGGAAGCGAATGCGATTCTGAGGATCATTGATGGCCCCGCCGAGCAGCGTTTCCGCAAACCCTTGAATGGATGTCAGCGGAGTCTTAAATTCATGCGTAACGTTAGCAACGAAGTCGCGCCGGATGCGCTCGAGCTTGCGCAAGTCCGTAATGTCGTGCAGCACGATTACCGCACCGGAGTTTTCCGCGGCTCGTACGGAGGCCACCGTGGCCGCAAAAAAGCGCTGGCGTAGCGTCCCGGTGGAGATTTCAGCCTCCACGCGCGGCGCTCCCTTTAGAACTTCGCGCACCGCTTCAAGAAGTTCCGTCTGCCGAACCACTTCAACGAGCCCTCTCCCGGATTGCGGCGGCGCATCCAGCTCCAGAATTTCTGCGAAGCCCTGATTGGCAAAAAGCAGGCGCTCGCCGGCATTCACCACGGCAACCCCCTCCACCATGCTTCCCAATATTGCCGCCGAAAGATTGCGTTCTTCGGTGAGCGTTCGAATGCTGCGATCGAGGCGCACGGCCGTCTCGTTCAATGAAACGGCCAAAGCCTCCAGGGCGTCGCCGGAGCGATCGGCATCAATCGGACGAAAATCACCTTCAGCGACGCGGCGGGAGAAAGACTGCAAGCGTTCCACGCGGCTGGAGAACGAGCGAGAAATCAAAAGCGACAGGGTTCCGGTGACTAAGAGCATGATTAGAGAGGAAATCCACAGCCGCCGGCGGAATGCCCATATCTCTTCATCCACGGCGCGGACGGTCATGGCAAAACGCAAAACCACGGGGGTTCCCCCTGGCACGGCATAGCGGGCCGCGTAGTAAAGGAGGTCGTGATTTACGGTCACACTGTGCCGGACAGAGAAGCCCTCACCCTTCATGAAAGCATCACGAATTTCTGGGCGGCCGGCATGATTCTCCATCGTCTGGGGATCGGACTGCGAGTCTGCCAGGACCACGCCGTCGGCGGTAATAACCGTAACCCGCACTCCGCTCGTGACCATCTGCGCCATCCAGGAGTGAAGACCAGAGTCAGCCGGATTGGTCGTAAGGGAAGAAGCCGGGGGCGGGCCTGCAAGCGCTATGCGAGCGATGGCCGAGAGCTCATCGAAGCCGTTTCGCTCATATTCATATCGTAGCGCGCGCTCCGCGTAGTATTCGACGGGCAGCAGGACTGCGATGAGCAGCGCGAAGAAAGCAAAGCCGAGTTTCCAAAAGAGATTACGCCGCACGGGTCTCGAAAAGATACCCGGCGCCGCGGACCGTTTTCAAGTGGGAAGGGTTTTCCGGATCAGACTCGATCTTTTCGCGTAGCCTGCGCACGTACACGTCCACGCTCCGGGGCGTCACAAAGCGGTCCGTGCCCCACACTGCATCAAGCAACTGATCGCGCGTAAAGACACGATTTGGGCGGGAAGCCAGGTAATAGAGCAGCCGGAACTCCAGCGTGCTTAATACCACCGGCTTGCCGGAGTGGCTCACGCGGTACGAGGCCGGGTCAATCGTGAGTTTCCCAATCTCGACCGCGCGCGGCACGTCCGTAGGCAGCTCCGCGCGCCGGAGAAGCGCTTTCACACGCGCTATCAGTTCGCGCGGGCTGAAGGGTTTGGTCACATAGTCGTCCGCGCCCATTTCCAAACCGACCACGCGGTCGGCCTCTTCTCCTCGCGCTGTAAGCATCAGGATGGGCAGCCGGTTGAGCGACTCGTCCCTTCGAATCTCGCGGCAAATTTCCAATCCGGAGAGCTTCGGCAGCATCAGGTCGAGCAACAAGAGGTCCGGCGCTGCTTTTTTAACCGTTGCGAGTCCGGTTGCGCCGTCGTAGGCGGCACTGATCTGGAAGCCTTCATTGGCGAGGTTGTAGCGGACCAACTCAACAATGTCGCGATCGTCTTCAATAATCAAAACGCGTTTCATGCTGGTTGAACGCATTGCCCGCCGGTCCGAGGAAAGTGTACCGTAGCCCGGCGAATTGCGATAGGAATTGGGAAGATGTGCTTCACTCAGGATTTGGCGTTGCACGCCTGATTGTGGCAAAGGTCTATTCTTCCTGGGTAAAGTCGCGTTTACATTCATGTAAATGAAGTGTTAAAGCCCAAAGCTTAACCATTCGTGCCGGTCGTGAACGCCAGCGCTAAAAGCGTCTTCTGCTCCATTTCATGGGCTTTCGCAGAGCCTGTTGCCGGGCTCGCGCTGGGAGAACGCTTGACGGAACGAATGCCCAAGCCCGCGGCTTTAGCGATTCGCTCCAGGCGCGGCAACACATAGCCGGCGGCTCCCATATTGCCCGGCTCTTCCTGCACCCAGACGATTTCGCGCGCGCTGGGATGCGCGGAGATCGCTGCAGAGATTTCTGCGCGCGGTAGTGGATAAAGCTGGTCGAGAAAGAAGATTGCCGTGCTCGCGTCTTTGCGCAGGCGGCGTTCCCCGCGCAGTTCATGGCCCACTTTGCCGCTCGCAATCAGGATTCGCTTGGCGTCCTGTATTTCAGCGTCAGGAACCAACGGCAGGAAACGAGGCCGAGTAAAGGAATCGATACTCGAGCTGGCGTCCGGATGGCGCAGCATGCTCTTCGGAGTCAGCACGATCAGCGGCTTTCGCCACGGGCGGCGCACCTGGCGCCGCAGCATGTGGAAGTACTGCGCTGCCGTGGAAGGCTGGCAAATCTGCATGTTGTCCTCAGCGGCCAACTGCATAAATCGTTCGAGCCGCGCGCTGGAATGCTCAGGCCCTTGCCCTTCATAACCATGCGGCAAAAGCATCACAATCCCTGCCGGGAGATTCCACTTGTCCTCACCCGCGCTGATGAACTGGTCGATGATCACCTGCGCGCCATTGGCGAAATCACCGAACTGCGCTTCCCACAGAACGAGTGCCTCGGGGTAGTCGCGGCTGAAGCCATATTCGAAGCCGAGACATCCCGCTTCCGAGAGCGAGGAGTTGTAAATCTCACAAAAAGCCTGATTGGGAGAAAGGTGGCACAGCGGCAGATAGGCATGTTCCGTCTCCGTGTCCACCAGCACCGCATGCCGCTGGTTGAATGTGCCGCGCTGCGAGTCCTGACCGGTGAGGCGGACAGGCGTGCCTTCCACAAGCAGTGAGCCAAAGGCCAGCGCTTCCGCGAAGCCGAAATCGACGGCGCGCTTTCCGTGGCCCATGTCGGCGCGCTGCTCGAGTAACTTCGCAATCTTCGGATGAACGTGAAAGCTCTCCGGGACGCGCACCAGACCGTCTGTAATTTCCCCGAGTTTTTCGCGCGTCAAGCCGGTGTCGACTTCGTACTCGGGCTTATACCGTCCGTGAGAGTAAGGCGTCCAATAGTCCGGCAGTTTGCGGAGATGGGGAATCTTTCGGAGCGCCCGCGCTTTGGTCTGCTCCTCTTCGTATTCCTTGCGGACGTTTTCGGCGATTTCAGACGGATTGATGCCCGTGCTCTCCGCATAAATCTTCCATAGCTGGGGATGATTCTTAATGCGCTCATAGAGCTTCGGCTGTGTAATGGTGGGATCATCCACTTCGCTGTGGCCGTGGCGCCGGTAGCCGATAATGTCGACGACCACGTCGCTGCCAAACGTCGCGCGATATTCCGTAGCAATTTTCCCGACCCGTACGACTGCGTCCGCGTCCTCGCCGTTCACGTGAAAGATCGGCGCGGATTGACGCTTGGCAAGGTCCGACGCAAAACGCGCGGAGTGTTCCTGCTCCGGCCGCGTGGTGAAACCGATGAGATTGTTTACGATAATGTGGATCGTGCCGCCCACGGTATACGCTCGCAGGTCGGCGAAATTCAGCGTTTCCGCCCAGATGCCCTGCCCTGCAAAAGCGGCGTCGCCGTGCATCACGATGGGAACAACCTTATTCAACGTTTCCCGGGAACGGTCCACGTAGCCGCCGCGCAAGCCGTAGCGCGTCTGCTTCGCGCGTGAACGGCCAACTGCAACGGGATCGACCGCCTCGAGGTGGCTTGGGTTCGAAACCAAGTGGATGCTGATTTCTTTACCGGAAGAGGTGACATACGTGCCGGTTGCCCCGACGTGATACTTTACGTCGCCGGCGCCCAGTACGCTGCGCGGATCCACGTCCTCGAATCCCGCAACGACCTCATGCGGCTCTTTGCACGCCGCGTGCACCATCACGTTCAGGCGCCCGCGGTGGCTCATGGCCATGATGGATGACTCTGCGCCATGCTCCCCGGCGGCGTCCAGGATGGAATCGAGCAAAGGAATTAGCGCCGTGATTCCTTCCAGCGAGAATCGTTTCGAGCCTAGATAACGCGATTGCAAGACCTGTTCGAAAAGGTCGGCGCGAATCAGCCGCTCGAGAACTTTGTGCTGGTCAACTTGGGCGCGCGGCGCTTCGAGGCGCTCGATGATCCAGCGCCGCCTTTCCGGCTCGGGCAAGTGCATGAAATCTGCGCCGATCGTCCCGCAGTAGATGCCCCGAGCCTCTTCCGCAGCTTCTCCAGTGAATCCTTGCAAATCGGGATGCTTCAGTGGCTGGAGCATGCCCAGAGGATCGAGATTCGCCTCCAGATAACCCCAGCGGCGAAACGCATCAAAAACGCGTTCTCGGTTCTCATGCCCTCTATCAGATCCAGTACCAGATTGTTTGGTCCCCTGGATAGCTCGTGCGGGGCGTATTTCTTCCAAAGTCGAGCGATTTGCCATCACTTTTGTCCGAAACCATATTTTGCCACAGAACGAGAGACGAAGCCTTCCGGCGCGGTAAACACTCTATTGGATGCGGCATCCGCGATTCCGCCACAAACGCTAGGGGGCGAAGGACTTGATCTTGGCGACAGTGGCTGCGTCGAGGCTTTGAATCACCGCGACCATCAGATCAACAGTACGATCGAAGTCCGCGCGATCGATAATGCCATTATGCGCGTGAGTGGCCCGCGCCGGTACAAGCAAGGTAGTTACCGGAACACCTCCGGCATTCAATTTGATGGCTCCCGCGTCGTCTCCAAAGCCTTGAACGAAATCAAACTGCAGCGGGATGTGCTCATCAGCAGCCACGCGCTTGACGTGCGCTACGAGCTTGCGATTCGGAAGTTCGCTAAAAGTGTAAAGCATCATGCCGGGGCCGCCGCCAAGAACCTCTTGGGCCGCTTCCGGGCTTGGGCCGGGAACATCATTGGGAATGCCAACTTCTAGGCTGAAGCCGATATCAGGATTAATGAGGCGCGCAGAGGTTGCCGCTCCCCTCATTTCGATGCTGCCCTCTTCCTGGACGGTCCCGACAAAGAAAACTTGATTGGGATGCGGCGACTTTGCCAGGCGGCGCATCACTTCAAGTAGAACGGCGCAGCCTACGCGGTCGTCCCAGGCTTTTGCGAGATAGCGATTGTTGGCTAGGGCCTCGAAGTTTGAGATAGGTGCGACGGGGTCCCCGGGCGAAATGCCAAGGGCCGCGACATCCGCAGCACTACGCGCCCCAGTGTCCAGAAAAAGGTCCTGATGCGCTGGACGCCCTTGCTCGCCATGCGGGGCGATGTGCGCGTCCCAGATATCAGTGACCGCAACGACCGGCCCCTTGGAACCTAGGATCACCCAACGCTGATCCGGCAGCGCCGCATCCAGCCAATAGCCGAGCATTTGCACGGAAATAAAACCGTCTGGCCGAATACGTCGCACCATGCCGCCGAGTTCGTCCATGTGCGCGTCGAGCATAATCCGCGGGCCAGCGTCTCCCTGCTGGGCGATGACCGAACCCAAACCGTCATAGCTAATCTTGTCTGTGAACGCACGCATGCGTTCCGTCATGATCTTGCGAACTGGTTCCTCATAACCCGGAGGGCCCGGAGCTTCGGTGAGTTCCTTCAAAAGCTCCACGACGCGGTCGGGAGGAGCAGAGGACGACGGTTTCTGACCGTGAAGTTGGGTCGCCAAGCAGAAAAACAACGCTATGAAAAGCAGCCGTCTCATGTTGGGAGCATTCCCTCGCGGAAGATGATAGACGAACCAGCGCTAGGGCGGAATGGGAGATTGCACGAGGCCTACAATGAGCTGACGACGGATTCCAGGAGGCCGGCAATTTCGTCTGCAGAAGTGCCGGACCCGAAGGTAATCGGCCTGCCAATTCGAACAGTGATTTCGCCGATGTGCGCGAGGCGCCGGCGCTCGCGCTTCATCTGCCACACGCCATCGAGCCGCATCGGTACGATCGGAATATCCAAATTCTCCGCCAGCAGTCCGATCCCGGATTGAAACGGTGCCATGCGCCCATCTTCCGAGTTGTTCACTTCGCCCTCGGGGAAAATCAGCAGGCTGTAGCCGCGATCAACGGATTCTCCGGCGAAGCGGAAGCTCTCCCGAAAGCCGGAAAATTGTGGCAGCGGGAAAACGTCGAAGAGCGCAGTGACCAGCCAGTAGCCAAGCTGATAGCCCCAGCGTTTTGCAAAAAACCAGTCACGCGGGGGACGCCGCATTCGCTGCAGGCTTTCGCCGCCCATCGCCGCGGCCAGGCGGTGGCGGAATCGCAGTGGCAGCGCCGCAAGAATCAGCCCAATGTCCGCTCGGCGCGTAATGTGATTCGAAACCACCAGCACTGGCCCGCGAACTTCGCGCAGATTCTCGCGCCCCACGACTCTCGGATGCCCCAGAATCTGCGTCGCAGGCCATACCAGCGCATAGTAGATCGCCAGGCGAAACCATCGCACTGGCTCTCGCTGCGTCCAGCGCGGATAGACATACTCCCCGCGCCGGCCCGAGGGTATTTTCAGCAGGCGCTCGATGTCAGCAGCCGTTTTCGCTTCGGCAAAGGCCGTCTCGCTTAGTTCCACGTGGAACTTTTCTTCCAGCGCGCTCATCAGCTCCACCCGGTCGAGCGAGGAAAGGCTCAATTCCTGCTCAAGATGCCCTCCAGCTGAACTCGCGCGCGTAAATTTAGACAACAGGCCATCCAATGCATCTGCCTTCCCCCCAGAAGCCCCACTCCTCGAGCGCCGCTGAAGAATCTGTGCTGCGCGGGCCGAGATCTCCCCGATCCGCGGCTTCCCCGTCGCCGTCCGTGGAAAATCCAACTCCGGCCAGACGAGCCACTGCCGCATGTTCTGATACTCCGCGAGCGTAAGATTCGCGGCGTCAACGGCCTTTCGCGCCCTAGCCTCGTTCGAATCCTGCAACAGCAAAATCGCACATGCTTCCGCGTTTCCCTCGCGTTCGAACGGAATCACCACGCAATCTTGCACACCCGGCTGCTTCCGAATGGCGGTTTCCAAATCCTCCGGATACACATTTAGCCCCGCGGGCGTGACGATGACGTTTTTCTTGCGCCCGCGAAAGCGCAGATTGCCTTCACCATCCAATTCCCCTAGGTCGCCCGTGTGCAGCCAGCCTTCTTCGCTCGACGGCTCAATTACGCCGCTTTTCCAGTAGCCCGTCGCCACGTTTTCTCCGCGCACGAGAATCTCGCCATCGGCCGCAAGTTTGAATTCTCTGCCTGGAAGAATCTTGCCGACCGACCCTTCCGTCGCGCGAAACGGATGGTTCAAGCTGACGAGTGAGCCAGTCTCCGTCATGCCGTATCCCTGAACCACGGCGTAGCCCATGCGCTTGAAAAAACTTTCCGTGTCGCTTCCCAGTGCCGCGCCGCCGGAGATGAACGCCCAAAACTTCCACCCAAAACGCTGGTGGATTCGGCGAAACATCCAGGCGCGCTGTAGAAACTTTCGCCCGTTGGCTCTTTCCATCGTGCGGTTCAGCCAATACAATTTTCCTTGTGCTTCGTATTCGCGCTCCATACCCGCCTTCAGCAAATCCAGCATCCGCGGCACAGCGATAAGCGCGGTCGCCCGCTCTCGCTTCACGTTTCGAATGATTTCTGCCGGATTCGGCGACGCCTCGAAAATGACGGTGGCGCCAAGCAAGGGCGGAACAAACAGCGCCATGAATTGGCCGAACACGTGGCTCAATGGAACGAGCGTCGTGAAACGCAAAGGATGAAACCAGCGCTCGTACCTTCGATATTCCTCGATCCCGCGCTCGAGCGGCTCCAGATTCGCCAAAAAATTTCCATGCGTCAGTACGACTCCGCGCGGCTCTGCCGTGGTTCCGGAAGTGTAGAGAATTTCAGCGATCGTGCTTCGTGTCGACACGTCGCCGGGATCCACTTCGGCATTCGCGCTAGGCTCCGGCGTCGCAGAAACTTCTTTCAAGTCGTTAATAATCAGGGAAGGCGGCGCCTCCGAAAGCTCCGCGAGTTGGCGGTCGCGCAGGATCAGCTTCACGCCTGCATCTGCGATGGCGCGCTGGACAAAGTCGGTCGACGCCGCCGCGTCCATCGGGACCACAACCGCGCCGCGCAACAGAATCCCCCAGAAGCACGCAACCCACTCCGCAGAGTTCGGACCCCACAACAGGATGCGATCCCCGGGCCCAATCCCTCGGCCGCCTAGCGCATAGCTCCAGAACAGTGCCCGAGCCGAAAGCTCCGCATACGTCAGCTTTTCCCGACGATACCCACGCGTTTGCACGACAGCCACATCACCGGCAAAACGCGCGAATTCGTTGAACAAACTGAGTAGATTTCTTCGCGGCATAAGCGCAGTCGTTTCTTTGCTTTGACTCTGCGTCGATTCTACCCCTGAAGCCGCAGGAAGAATGTGTCGCGCTGCCGCATGCTCTGCCTCTACCGATGGTGGCATTCCCTGCAAAACAGCATTTACTGTGCCAAGCAGAAAGAAAGGTACACGAGAGGCCAAAACGGGCGAAGCCGGAATAACGGTTCTCAGGTACAATAATCACTTGAAGTCTCAGCTGTTCCAAGAGGCTCTGAGGGCCGCGTGTATACCGCTCTTCAAAATCTCAGTTGGTAGGGCAAATGCCGGTACCCGTTTCGCAGATGTGGACAGTTGCAACGTACGTCCTGCAGCAAAAGCTGCAGGGACGTAAGCGGTACCCGTTTGTCCTGATGCTCGAACCGTTGTTCCGCTGCAACCTCGCCTGCGCCGGCTGCGGAAAAATCCAATATCCCGCGCACATCCTGAAATCGGAACTATCGCCTGAAGAATGCTTTAAAGCCGTGGACGAGTGCGGCACTCCTATGGTGTCCATCCCCGGCGGCGAACCGCTGATGCACTCTCAGATCGACAAGATTGTCGAAGGGTTGGTCGCCCGCAAGAAGTACATCTATTTGTGCACCAACGCCCTGCTCCTGAAAGAAAAACTTCATCTCTTCAAGCCGAGCAAGTACCTGACGTTTTCCGTCCACGTCGATGGCCAGAGGGAGCATCACGACTTTTCAGTTTGCCGCGAAGGCGGCTATGACTTGGCTCTTGAAGGCGTCAAGGAAGCACTGCAGCGCGGTTTCCGCGTGACCACCAACACCACCCTTTTTGACGGCGCCGATCCCAAGAGCGTTCGCGCCTTCTTCGACGAAATGATGGAGATCGGCGTAGAAGGCATGATGCTTTCACCCGGCTATTCTTACGACAAAGCTCCGGATCAGAAGCACTTCCTGGGCCGCGCGCGAACTCGCCGTCTTTTCCGTGCCATTCTTGCGAATCGTAAGAAGACTTGGAAATTCAACCAGTCGCCACTCTTCCTGGAATTCCTGATGGGCAAGCGCACTTACGCCTGCACGCCGTGGGGTATGCCCACCTACAACGTTTTCGGCTGGCAAAAGCCCTGTTATCTGCTCCAGGACGGCTACACCGACACATTTCAAGAGCTTTTGGACTCCACCGACTGGGAAAACTACGGCACAGAGTCTGGCAATCCGAAATGCGCTAACTGCATGGTGCACAGTGGTTACGAAGCCTCCGCCGTGGATCACACCTTCAGCGGTCTGCGCGGACTCTGGGCCACCATTAAAGCCAGCTTATCCACCACTTACGCGGATTCCGACGCCCTCGCGATGTTGAATGAGCCCGTGAAGCCCGTGCATTCCTACAATCCTCTGGTCCAAATTGACACCAGTAAAGGACAATTTGAGGAGACGCGCGCATGAGCGGCCCTCGGCACGCTGACCGTCCTAGTCATACCGAAGGTTCCCCCCTCGATCCCGATATGCTTGAGGTTGCTCCCGGAACTTTGCATGAAACCGTCCAGGGCTGGGTTCCGGGGCTCGCCACCGAGGAAGAATTACGCATTGCCCTTGAAAAAGCCTTCGATTATCGCGGCGACGTGACTCTCACGCTCAAAAATAATTCAAAAATCGAGGGTTACATCTTCGATCGAGTTACGGGACCATCGTTGAGTACCAGTTTTGTCCGCATTCTGCCCAGTAATGGCCACGCCAAACAAAAAATCGCCTACGCCGAAATAGCGGCACTCGCTTTCACAGGCAAGGACGCTGCTGCCGGAAAAAGCTGGGAGGCCTGGGTGCGAAAGTACTGGGAAAAAAAGTCCTCCGGGCAAGGGGATTTGAGCCTTCAGCCCGATTCTCTCGAATAGCCTGCTCTTTCAAGCGCTTTGCCTTTCCAACCATCCTCTTCATCTAACCTGCTTGTTTTCAATATCTTAGGTCATAGCCCTGACGGTTTTTAGTGGCGTTCCTCGCATAGACAAGCCCTCCGTTTTATGGTATATTGCCTCTAGCGTTTGTTGCTCTTGTATTACCTTTTGACTCGTTCGAGGGGCTGCAAGGACAAACTTTGCGGCCTTTTTTTACGGGCTGGAGGCTGTCACCGCGCTTGGGCGGGCCGAAGTGCATGCACTTCGCAATTACCAGGAACGGAACCAAGAGAGGCAAAGCAATTCTAAATATCGAGGTTGTGGAAGTGAAGGAACAAGGAACTGTGAAGTGGTTCAATGCTTCGAAAGGTTATGGGTTCATCCAGCGTCAGACCGGAGAAGATGTTTTCGTGCACTTCTCCGCCATCCAGATGGACGGTTACAAGTCTCTGAATGAAGGTCAGACGGTGGAGTTCGAGGTAAAGAAGGGCCCGAAGGGCCTTCAGGCTGAGAACGTTACAAGCCTCTAAGCCTGTTTTTCGGGAGTCCCGGCAGCAATCGGGACTCCTGCTCTAAAAGATTCGAATCGAGAAAGAGATTCTGACAAGCAAGCGGTCAAGGAGGGCAATGTGCAAGTAATGCAGGAAGGTCAAACCATCAAGCATGGAGTGTACGGTCTGGGTATTGTGACGGCTTCCGACCCGGAGCGCACTTCTGTGGACTTCGATGACCACGGCTCCAAACTGTTCGTTACCAGCATGATGACCGCTGAACTGATCGGCGAAGCTCCCGCTACGCCTCCCAAGACCAAGCGCCGCCGCAAAGCCTCTTCCGCAGCCAAGGCTGCCAAGAAAGCCGCTGCCGCTGCCGCCGCTCGGTCCTAAGTCGCCCCTTTTCTATTCTGTGAAGACTTCTCTGTGCGCTCTCGGCGCAGAGGTGTCTTTACGATTCGTTCTTAGCGGCTGTTGACACCCTCTCTTGCGAACACCTGCGTAAACCTGTCATCCCGAATCCCCGCGTCCTCTAAACTTAGTTTGTCGCGGAGTGAGGGATCTGCTTTAAGGATTTGAGGCTGTCCGACGGCGGATTTCAGTGGGCCATCGTTCCTCCACATACTGCCTCGAATTGTGGTAGTTTGAAACCCATGAAGCGCTTCCTCATCATTCTTGGCGTCATCCTGCTCGTCCTGGGCATCGTAGGACTTGTCCATCCCAGCTTCAGCTACCACAAGCAGGAAGAAGTGGCCAAAATCGGCCCGTACAAAGCCACGATCGATGAAGAAAAGGTGCAGGAAATACCGAAAGCCCTTTCTGTTGTCGTTCTCCTGGTGGGCGTAGGCCTGGTCGTTCTGGGCCCGCGCATCAAGTCCTGACCTAGCTGGCGCTAATCTCCTCTCGCTTTGAAATTCTCTCCCGGCTGTTGGCTGCCAACCGCCTCCCCTCTTCTAGTTGAACTATTCCTAGAAGGAGCACAAAGGATTCGACCACGTCATCCCAGCGGTTGTGCGTGGCGGCCGCGCCGTCCCCTTCACCGACTGGTCCATCGCCGCCCCGAAATAGTAGTGGTCAGTCTCAGACTTCCGCGTCCATCAGGACTTGAGCAATTACACCCGAAGAGTCAGGAAACTGGATTCCACGGCCGATAGTCATCTGCGATTTGGTACATCAATCGTCTCTCGACCCAGGCAGCCGCCCAAACGATGAAAAGGAACACAATTGGGTTTTGAGCGAGGTAGGGTGCCAGCCGGTCGATTGCGACGATTATCCCAATGAGCGCCACTAGAAACGGAAGCGCAACTAAGGCCGTCGTCCAGAGCCACGGCGATCTGAATTCGTCTTTCTCTTCTACATATAAGAAATGCCCATAGCTGAGAACAGTCAGGAGGCTAACCTTGATTAAATACAGTCCCGCTCCGCTAGTTACGGCTCCCCTCAGCAGATAGCTCGCCACCAAAATCGCGCTAGCGCCCCAGAAGACCCATTGCAAATAGTTCCGCCTCGACTCTCTTCCAGGGTCGGAGTCGTCTCCACTTTCGCCCTCCACTGTGATGATTCCTTTCCTCTTTGCTTTTGGTTTGTTTTGCCGCACCAATAGACGCTTGAGTTTGCTTGGCGGCTCGTCAGGCAACGCAATCGACCTGAAATGATCGATGAGCAAACTGAATATAACCATCTCAGCGAGGAAGAACGGCCAAATCCTGAACGCGAGAATGTATCCAGGACCCAGGGGGCCTTTTGCGTCCCACCAAAACAGGCCAAGCAGAAAGAGGAAGTGCAATGGTATGGTGGCAAGAACGCCCTTCCACAACCACAGTCTTCTAAGATGCTCAAATTCTTCAACGTAAATGAGGGCTCCATAAGTGAGCACCGTGAGGCCGTAAGCGTGAAGTACGCGCAGCTCAACTCTCTCTTGCATATAAAAAGCGCAGACCACCAAAAGCATTGAACTGACGCCATAGAAAACCCACTGCAGGCGTTCCTGCCTCTGTTCTTTGTCAAGGTTGGGCGTCTCACTTGCGGTGTCAGTCGCCATTGCAGAAGAGTTTACACTTAATGGCCGCGGTAAGTACCTTGTAAGCCGGGATAGAGCAGAAGGCGCCGGTCTCGGCCGGACCCGCAAATAGGCGCCAAACCCTCATTGGCGGGGTTCCGGCTGCTCTACTTGCGCGCAGCTTCGGCCTGATCGAAGGCGTGGTAGGAAGAGCGCACGAGAGGGCCGGACTCAACGTGCTTGAAGCCCATGGCTTCGCCGAGGATCTTGTATTCCGCGAACTCTTTGGGATGCACGTAGCGCACGATGGGCAAATGTTCGCGCGTCGGTTGGAGGTACTGTCCGAGCGTCAGAATGTCCGTGCCCTGCGCCGCCAACTCTCTCATCGTTGAGACGACTTCTTCTTTCTCTTCGCCAAGGCCCAGCATCATCCCCGTTTTCGTCGGCACATCAGGCCGCGCTTCCTTGGCACGCCGCAATAACTCCAGCGACCGCTCGTAGACTGCGCCCTTTCGAACTTGGCGATACAGCCGCGGCACCGTCTCGGTGTTGTGGTTGAGAACATCCGGCTGGGCGGCAAGCACAGTATCGAGGGCGTTCCAGTCGCCCCGGAAATCAGGGATCAGCACTTCCACTTTGCAACCCGGCACGCGCCTGCGAATCTCTTCGATCGTCCGCCCAAAAATGTGCGCACCGCCGTCCGCCTGATCGTCGCGATTCACGCTCGTAACCACCGCATAGCGCAGTCCCATCTTCGCCACGGCATCCGCCACACGATACGGCTCATCTTCGTCAGGCGGGCCCGCTGGCTTCCCCGATGGCACCGCGCAGAACCCGCACGCCCGCGTACAGATGTCACCGAGAATCATGAAGGTAGCCGCGCCATGCTCCCAGCATTCGCCCATGTTCGGGCAGCGCGCGCTCTCGCACACCGTATGCAGGTCCAGCGTGCGTATCAGGCGCTTCAGGTCCTGGAAACGCTCCCCGCCAAAAAACTTTACCCGCAGCCAATCCGGCCGCGGGTGCGCCTCCGGCGGCGGCACCACCGGCGCTGGCATATTCGAAATGATGTTAAAGAGCGAGGCCATGGAATTTGTTCTTAACCTTATTTTATCCGCATTACCCCTGCCTGACAAAATGCCCGACGATGGCCAGCAGGACTGAGCGTTACGCCCACTTTGTTTCACAAGTTGTTATATACTTCGGGGAAAATGGAGTCTGTATGTCGCGATCAGCGCTTCTCAGTGGCTTCGGCGTAGTCTCAGCCTGCATTTGCTTGATCTTCCCTGTCCGGATCCTGGCCCAGGAACCCTTGGCACCCAGCCGAGCGCCAAGCACGCAAGAGCAAAACTGCGGAGTGGCAGGAAAGGTCCTTCGGAAAGGGACCGACGAGCCTATTCATTTTGCAAGGGTGACGTTGCGCGGCAACAGTGACGAATCAAAGAGGCTTCACGCCGTAACCGGCTCGGACGGCAAGTTCATTTTCCGAGATGTTCCTTGTGGCGAGTATCGCCTCAGCGTCTCGCGGAACGGCTACGTCCAGGAATTCTACGGTGGTCGGCGCACTCTGGAGTCAAGTATCCCTCTTATGGACCAGGGCATCCCTTTGACGCTTGAACCAGCCAAGCGCGTCGACGATCTGGTTTTTCGCATGACCCGGGCCGGTCTGATCGGCGGCCACGTTCGCGATGAAAATGGCGAGGCTCTTCCCGGGGCTGAAGTGATGGCGCTGCTTTCGACCTTTGTATCGGGCAAGCGCACTTTGGTCCCCGCCAGCGTTGTTGCAGCTAACGATCTCGGAGAATACCGCCTCTACAATCTCCCTCCTGGCAAGTACCTCCTCAGTGCTGGCTTCGAATCAATCTCTGCGAGGGGCCTAGAATTCGCAGGCATGCTCGCGATGCAGGAAGAGCGTGAAGGCTTACTCACCACGTACTACCCGGGCACGGCCGACCCCTCGCAGGCGACCTCGCTCGAAGTTGAACCCGGAGGAGAATTGCGCTCCATAGACTTCACCCTGCAACCTTCAGGCGTTTTTCATATCCGCGGCCACGTTCGCGGCCTCAGTTCAGGAAATGGCGGACTCGGCGGAGCCGTCATGCTCCGCAAGGGAAACAGCAAGCTGACCACCATGATGCCGGAGAAGCCTGCAACCGTAAACGCCAAGGATGGTTCCTTCGATATCGACGAGGTTGGCTCCGGCTCTTACGACCTCATTGCCTTTGAATTCTCCGAAAACAGTCCGCGATTCGCTCATCAGCCCATCGAAGTGCATGGGAGTGACGTCGAGGGCGTCGAGCTGACCTTCGAACCCGCCGCGACGGTTCCTGGTCACCTTCGGTGGGATGATCCTTCTGCGGGCAAGGACGTCAGTTTGGAAGTTTCGCTTGAAGAAGAAGAAACTCTCTTCGGCAGGCCTCCGTCCGCAGAGGTCCAGCCGGACGGCTCCTTTGAGTTGAAAGGTGTTAGCGCCGACAACTGCTCGGTCAATGTGACAGGTGCCGCGCCCGACGCCTACTTAAAGTCTGCCCAGTACGGCTCTGCCGATGCTCTGGGCATCTTTCGCATCAGTTCCGGATCTAGCGCAAGCCTCGAACTGACGGTAGGGGCTCGCGGCGCACACATCAAAGGCACCGTCATGAACTCCGACCCCGTTCCCGTAGCGGGCGTTTCGGTGACGCTCATTCCCGAAGAAACTAAGCACAAAGTGAAGCGTCTCTTTCAGTCCGTAAAAGCTGGCGCAAACGGGAAATTTGAGTTTCGTGGCATCGCCCCCGGCACCTACGATCTATACGCTTGGGACAATGTTGCGGAACACGAATGGGAGGATCCTGACTTTCTAAGACCCTACAAGAGCAAAGCTATTTCGATCACCGTGAGCGAGGGAGACACAAGGAGCATCGATCTCACTACCATTCGTTCACAGAAGGAAACAGAATCTAGGCCCTGACGCAGGCACACTCGTGCAGTGCCAGTTTCGGAGCCACTTAGTAGCCCTTGTCGCGGCGGGCGAATCGCCTCTCTGCACGAGATATAGAATCCTTCCGGAGGTGCTCCGTGCGTCCATCAACCTTACCGTTAATTCTGCTGCTTTTTCCGGTCGCCGCGTTTGGCCAGACAGCCACAAACGACTCGCAAACACTCCAGTCACTCCTGGCAGAGGTGCGCCAACTGCGACAGGACCTACGGAATGCGAACGCCGCCGCGCAAAGGGCGCAGATTCTCATCTACCGGCTAAGCGCCCAGGAAACAGCCACTGCCCACGTTTCGCAGCGCCTGGACGATGCGAAGGAAAGGCTGGCTCAGATGGACGTTGAGAGAAAACGTAGTACGGCCCAAGTAAAACAGTATGAGGATATGAGGGAACGCATCGAAAGCCCTCAGGAACGCAAGCAGTTCGATGAAGTACTGTCCCAACTAAAAGGGCAAATAGAGGCCTCGGTGCTTCAAGAACAGGAACTGCAATCAAAGCAGACAGAACTCGAGGAGCAATTGAGAACCGAACAGGCCAAGCTTGGCAGATTGCAGGATGAGTTGGACCGTCTCGACAGGATGCTGGAGGATTCCAGCCGAGGCGCCAAGCAGCAATAGGTGTTTTGACCCGCCGCCTATATGGTTACGGAGTCTTTGTCACGTCAGCAGAGTCCCTCGTTTGATGATCAGCAATCTGAAATCGCAAGAATTCATGGACGGCCTTCAACGCGTCGGAGTCCTTCGTCGTTATGCGAATCCGCCCGCCCTTCTCCGTGGTCTCCAGCTTGTATTGAATCGAGTCGCGCAAGCGCTTCATTTCCTCCGTTCCCGGCGGATTTTGCGCATGAATCAGCATCGGCGCTGAGAAGTTTCCCGCCGCAAACAACTTCACGATGTGCCCAAAGTGCGAACGAATCTCATCGCGGCTCGCAGTGTCGTTCACGTCGTTGGCTTCCGCTTCGATGGCGCCGCCATCCGCATAGAGCCGGAAATGATGCGTCGTTTTCTCATGCGAAAAACCCATCACCTCATCCCCGCGCTTCGCCACGCCTTCATGGTGCTGTTCCTGTGCCGAAGGCTTCTGCTGCTCGTGCGCTGGGCACATTGGGTTGGCTTGGCCCGCGGGCTTCTCCTGCGCCGTTGAGATGAATGCGCCAAAGCTCAGAATCACTATGAGGAATAGAGTTCTCATTTTGAAGGACCTCGTCTACGGCAAAGCGTCGTCCCATGCACAACACTTCGCCTCCATTATTCTATTTGGACGATTGGGGAGACAAAAGGATGCTTGGCTACTTGATCCTGGCGATGCGGCCTTGCGCCGGAAACCTCTGAAACTGCAGCATATCGTGGCCGGGCACAACGCGGTCCGCCGAGCCGGCCAATTCGATCATCCGCGCCTGGTTCTTGATATTCGCTGGCTGATCAGCTTCGGAAAAGGTCGCGCTGGCTTTATGCTCGGCAAGGTTGCGATAGAGGTAGCAATTGTCCGAAGCCAACACAAACGGAGGATTCCCTTCCACGCGAATGTACTGCGAGGCATAGGTGTGCCGCGCTCCGGTGTAGGCGCGAATGCCGGGAAAAATCTCCACATTGTCTCCGTCCACCAGCCGCACCCGCCCTTCGGTGTTCAACGTCACGAGCTGCCGCACGTCCTCGGGATCGATCCCGCCATGATTCCCGCCCGGCTGCCACGCGTCGCCTGTGTAATACCGAAATTCCTCTTTCTGAATCCAGACCGCTGCTTTTGGGAAGAGATCGATGCCGCCAAGGTGATCCCAATGCGCGTGGCTGATGACGATGTCCGTAATTTCTTCGGGCTGGACGCCAGCCAGCTTCACTGCTTCGTCAGGGCGAATGTATTCGGTCGACGGAAAGTATTTAAGAAACGTCTCGCGGTGATACCCGCTGTCAAAAAGAATATTGTGACCGCCTCCGCGAATGAGCCATACGATCATAGCGATGTTGATTTTTTCGCCTTTCGGCGCGCCCATCACCAGTCCTGCCACTTCGCCTTCGGCCGAAGCGTAACGAATCGCCTGGATTGAATACTCCGGGCCGGCCTTTGCCAGGGTTGCTAAGGCAAGGAACACGGCCACAAGAATCGAAAACACGAATTTCTTCATAAGAGCAGCTCCTGAGGAGAGCCGCTATTCTAGTCCGCCAATGCTTGGAAGTTTAGGCAAAAAAAAACCTGAGGAAGGAAGAGTTAGGCGGAAAAGAATTACAGCGGGCGCCGCGAAGACCGCACGAAATCGCGCAGCACCGTAACGTTCGGGCCGTAGGTGCCGACACGCCCTGCATCCACCGGCAGTCCCAGCCGTTCCGCGAGCTCCAGATTTACGCCCGCGTCATCGAGCTCAGAAAGACTGAATCCCTGCGCCGGAAGCACGCGATTCAGCCCCGTCGGATACACCGGGCGGGGCGGCCGGTGACGCCGCCAAGGCCGGCGCGCCACCTCATAAAATTGCTGCCAATCGCGTTTATTCCAGGTAGTCATTTTCTTCGTAATACGTCTTGCTCAGCACATTGGATGCCACTCGGGCCCGGAAGGTTCACTTGCCATTGCCCCTTCCTGTGGATTCCCGCCGGCGCCTCCAATTCCGAGCTATTCATATACCCCGGAGTTTTCTTCGGCAAAGCATTTTCCTTGCCTGTTGTATCAAACACGTTACGGGCGCATTTGTTTCGTGGAGCATTTCCGAGGTGAGGCGCGGAAGCCATTCTTCCTGGAACAATGCAGCACCCTGCTCTTGCTCCACTAGCTCCTGCGCCGAAGTCAACTCGGATCTTCTAAAGGGGAAAGCTACTTGTGGGCGCACCCTGAGTGGAATGGAATTCTTCGATTGACGCAGACCTCCCATGCAGGATTCTCTGAAGGTGAATACAGGGACCCGGCTGGGGTGTGGCCCACTCTTTCAGATTCGAACTGGGAAGGCCCGCCTCATTGAGGCACGGCACCTCAAAGGTCACTCCCGTCAGATGAGCTTTGCGTCTACCAGCGATTCCCGCGGTCGCCGCGATCCCCACGATCGCCGCCCCGCCCGCCTCCGCCGCCATGGCCGCCGCGCCCACCGCCTCCGCCGCGCCCGCCGCCATAACCGCCGCGCCCGCCGCCTCCGCCACGTTCCGCCTGAGGACGTGCTTCATTGACCACTAAGTTTCGTCCGCCAAAATTCTGCCCATTCAAGGAATTAATCGCGCGGTCCGCATCTTCGTCACTGTTGACTTCCACGAAGGCAAAACCGCGCGATTGCCCCGTGAAACGGTCACGAATCAAATTGACTCCTGAAGGGGATACGCCTACCTGGGAAAACCACTCCTGAAGCTGATCTTCCGTAGCCGAAAACGGAAGATTACCGATGTAGAGCTTCTTCACCTCTCACTCCTTCTGCCCGGAACCTGAACTTGCTAGTCGCGGAGCGCGCCGAAGAGACAGCTATCGTTCACAGGGGGGCAGGTCTGCGGCGCCGCCAAGGAGCGAGACCGGAACTTCAGCGGTCTGTTGCATGGTCTCGGAAAACCACCATATTTGCAACTAAATTAAATTGACTTTCTCTTTCTGCGCCGTCCCAGGTTACTCCCGCGGAACCCTCCCGCTAGCCGAAATTTCGTGCTAGCATCCGGCCAGTTCGGTCCCCGCCGAGAGGCCCTATGCGCGGCACGATGATGGATTTTCCGCTCACGCTCTCCACCATTCTGGAGCGCTCTGGGAAAGTCTTCCCTCGCGTCGAAATCGTCTCCCGAAGGCCCGATAAGTCCATTGTTCGCACGTGTTACGGCGACTTCTACCGCCGCGCGCGCCGCCTGGCTGCTGGCCTGACCAAACTTGGCCTGAAGTCTGGAGACCGCGTCGCCTCCATGATGTGGAACCACTCCGGCCACCTCGAAGCCTTCTTCGGCGTCCCCTGCGCCGGTGGGATCCTGCACACCCTGAACCTCCGTCTGCATCCTCACGAAATTGCCGGCATCGTCAAACACGCCGCCGACCGCTTCCTCCTCATTGACGATGTGCTCCTGCCGACCTTTCAAAAATTTTGTGACGGCACCGCCTTCGAACGCGTCATCGTCGTCCCCTATGGTTGCAATGGCAATACTCTGCCGGAAGGCTTTTTGAGCTACGAAGAATTACTCGCTGATGCGGGCGATAATTTCTGCTATCCGGAGATTGACGAAAACAACGGCGCCGCCATGTGCTTCACCTCCGGCACCACCGGCTTCTCGAAAGGTGTCATCTACTCTCACCGCGCGCTGGTACTGCATTCTTTCTGTTGTGGACTCAACGAAGTCTTCGGCATCAGCGAAGCCGACACCGTTCTTCCCATCGCGCCGATGTTTCACGCCAACGCCTGGGGCATCCCGTACGCCGCCACCATGTTGGGCGCGCGCCTGATTCTTCCCGGCCCCAACGTCGAACCGGAAAGCGTTCTCCATCTGATCGAGAGCGAACGCGTCACCGTCGCCTGCGGTGTGCCTACGGTGTGGCTCGCCGTGCTCTGCGAGCTCGAAAAAAATCCCACGCGCTGGAAGTTTCACTCCCCCGTAAAGGTTCTGATCGGCGGCACCGCCCCGCCGCTCGAGCTCATCCGCCGCCTTGACCGCTTCGGCCTGCACATCAAGCACCTTTGGGGCATGACCGAAACCACGCCCATCGGCACTTCTGGCGGCCTTCGCGCCCACATGCGTGACTGGCCGGAAGAAAAAAAGTACGAGGCGCGCGCCAAGCAGGGCTGGCCCGCTCCGTTTGTCGAAATTCGTTTGATGCAGACCGAAGAGGCCGAGACAGGCGAGGCCAGATCAACCGAGGTCCCGTGGGATGGAGTCAGCACCGGCGAAATCGAGATTCGCGGCCCGTGGGTCGCCGCGAACTACTACGAATCGCCCGATCAAGCGCATCGCTGGACCGACGACGGCTGGTTCCGCACCGGAGACGTGGCTACCATGGACGAAGACGGCTACGTCAAAATCGTTGACCGCGCCAAAGACCTGGTGAAGTCCGGGGGCGAATGGATCAGCTCCGTCGACCTCGAAAATACCCTCATGGGTCATCCCGCCGTGAAAGAAGCCTGCGTCGTCGGCATCCCGCATCCCAAGTGGCAGGAGCGCCCGCTCGCCGCCGTCGTCCTGAAAGACGGCGCCCAAGCCACTCCCGACGAATTGCGCGCCTTCCTTGCAGCGTCCTTCGCCAAGTGGCAGCTCCCCGACGCTTTCGTCTTCCTCGAGGCCATCCCCCGCACCTCCGTCGGCAAATTCCGGAAGACCACCTTGCGCGAACAGTTCGCGAATTGGCAGTGGGATTCGTAGCGGCAGGCTGCCTTGCTCACTCTTGAACCCTCTTGCTGTACTCGAGCACCATTCTGGTGCATAATGATGTCATGCCGACAGCTAAGAAAACCGTCCGCCAAAGCGTTAGCCTTCCCGCGGGCGTCGCTGCCAAAGTGCGTAATCTCGCCAAAACGCGCAAGTTAAGCTCAAATCGCGTGATGGTCGAGCTCATTGAAAACGGTCTCGAAGCTGAGAAGCGCAAGGAACAGGAGTTTTTCGAGCTTGCCGAACAATTCCGCAATGCTTCCGACCCCGAAGAAGCCAAGCGCCTCGGCGATAAGCTCGGTCGCATGGTCTTTGGCGACTAATGCCCAAGATCGCGACTTGGGCGCACTTTCCCGTGAATCTTCGCCAGCACTTGCTCGAACGTATGCGCGACCGCGCCATCAGCCTCGCCGACCTCAACCAGCTTCGCCTTTGGGTGGAATCTCGGCCGGAAGTGCCGGAGGGGGATTGGTACAAGGACTTTGGCTCGTTCAAAATCTGCGGCCGCGGCTCTTACCCCAAAACCTTCCTGATACCAGGCCAGTCAGCCAAAGGCCTCGCCCTCTGACCCGCTGAAAAATCGCCCTCCGCGAGCAATTCGCCAACTGGAAGTGGGACGAGTAACTGGAGAAGAGAAGAACCCACCCTTTCACAAGCCAAACCCGAAAGGGTAGGCCACCAAAGGCGTTTTTCGGAATTAAGGCGCGGCCACCCGCCTGCCCTTCCAGTTTCAAAGACCCTGCATAGGCGGTCGCCCCTCTAAGGGTCAACTTGAAGTGATAAAATCGCACGTAATGGGTAGGGCCAGCCAAAAGTTTGACCGAGACCTATTCGGTCTCAAGACTAGGGAGTTATCCCGCCAAATGCAGGCAAGGAGCGTAGCGTCTGACAACGCCGCGTTCCAAGGAGCGCCCGCTACAGGTCGTAGCAGCGCACTTGGAGGTTCGGCCTTGGTGCGGATGGTGGATGGTCAACTTTTCCTATTAAATGAATGGCTCGAGGGGATCGACCGAGTTGCCCGCGAGGTCTGGCAGACGCAAGGCGAGGCCATCACGCCAGAATTTGTGCGCGACATTCTCGTGCCCGAAGCCATCATGCTAATTGACGTTCGAAAATCCACGGTTAGCTCAAATGTTACGCGCGCTGCGTCACAATTCAGCGAGGACCCTTATCCCGCGCAGCATCACCTAGTGATAGAAATTGGACACCTCAAGGCAAAGGTGAGTGAGAAGTACGAGATCGAAGTGCTGACGCTGGAACACAAACAGGCGCGCAAGCCCAGGCCAAGGGTCCCAGAGCCCATACGCCCTGTAAGTACGTCGGGGAGCCTGTCGCTCAATTCGACTTCTAAGCCTTCGGAGGTGCCACACGATCCTCCATCCTATTTTCCAAGCGACTTGTGGCCGCAAACTAACGTGGTTCTCCTCGAAGCCCGCAGAAAGTTTCCGCAGCGCACGCAAACACTTGAACTGTGCAAGTACGTAGTGGCCCAGATGACGCGAATTTTTGTCGAGGCCGTGAAAACGAACAAGATAAAAGCAGGTGAGGTGCAACGTGAAAACGGTGGTGGAATAGAGGACTTGTTACACTCCCTCTTAGTTCACAACGACGACGGGATCAAGGGCGGGTTTTCCAGCCTCTCGAACCAAGCGTATGAGCTTGGAAAAAGAGTAAGAGAATCTGATGAATGGGCGGGATTGGCAGAAGCAATCGCGGAAGCGGAGCGCGGGGAAGAGTCCCAAGATATGAAGAATAACAAACGTCCCACGAACCAAAGGATTCTCGTTCTAATTTCCCACAGCAGCAAAGACAAAGCGTTGGCAGAAGCTCTGATTGAATTACTTCGCGCCGCACTTGGCCTTCGGGCAGAGCAGATCAGATGCAGCAGTGTGGACGGGTACCGATTGCCGGCGGGCGTTAACACCGATGACCAACTCAGGGCTGAGATAAGGAGCGCAGCAGTGCTTATTGGGTTGCTCACACCCAGTAGCCTCTCGTCTACCTACGTCTTGTTTGAGCTAGGGGCCAGATGGGGAGCGGGACTATTTATGATTCCCCTCCTGGCCGGAATTAGCGCAGAGGCAATGCACGGCCCGCAGCGGGCGCTGAATGCACTCTCATGTGAAACGGAGGAGCAGCTAATCCAATTGGTAGAAGACGTTGCAAGGGAATTAAACCTCAAACCTCAAAGTGCCACTTCCTTTCTGAAGCAGGCTCGAGCCATAAAATCAATGTCGGAAAGCCTCGCAACCTTTCGCCAGACCCAACCGTCCGGCAAAACGGGTGCTTCAGACGAGATGGAGCCTTTTGGCCCACACAACTATTTCTATCGAGACGGGAGAACGATTGGGCCCTACTGTCCGAAGTGCTGGCAGAAAGATGGCAAGAAAGTTCTGCTGCCTGCTGCAACAGATTATGCGGGCGGACAGGGCAGGGTTTGCACCGTCTGCAGAGAGTTCTACATCGAAGAACCCCGAAAGGGGCCACTCACCATTAAACCTCACGGCTACTAAGGCGTGCGCCGATTCTGTTCAAACGGATTGAACCAGTTCTGCTTCGCAAACGCGCTGCACAAGGGATAATTGAATGCTTGGAGCCCAAACGAAGCTGGGGTGTACGGCGGCATGAACAATAACTCCTGAGATCCCATTATAGGGGCCTTTTGGGCGGACGGCAGGCCATCGATCTCCAAAGGGGAATTTGGTAGGGTACAGCCATTCGATACAAAAACAGCGGCGAGTGACGAGTGGCGGGTGACGAGAAAACGATACAAGAGCAATGGCGAGCGGGAAGATCGTCAGAACGTCCCGGCGTAGCGCACGGGATTCGAAAACCGAATTTGCACGTCTTAACGTCGGAACGTAAACGAGAAAACGAAAAGCGGTGGCGAGCGAGAACGGAGGGTTGAAGAAATGGCGACGTAAAGTCGCCGCTACAGTAAGATGGATTCTCCTGGCAAACCGCTCGGAGAGAAAGAAGTTGTCGCTGCGCTCGAAATGACGACCGGCTGAGAAGAGATACCGCAGAGGGACGCGCCCTTCGCTCCTCTGGGTAAACTGAAGCGCGCCCCTACACTGAGAGACAGGAATGAGAGCCGGCCCTTCGAGGCTCAGGGTAAACAAGATGCCGGCGGGACGCCGGCGCTACGGAAGAGGGCACGATGTGTCGTGGCCCGACAGAGAGAGAAAAGATGGCGACATAAAGTCGCCGCTACAAGAAAAGAGGATGGCGACGTAAAGCGCCAAGAATAAGGATGGCGACGTAAATTCGCCGCTACTGCAACCATGCCTGATTTTCGCCGCAAGCCGAACCGCCTTGCATCGCCTTCCTACCGTGGCTTCGGAGAGTATTTTCTTACCTTTTGCACCGGAGGCAGAAAAGGATTGTTTGTAGCGGCGACTTCACGTCGCCACGCTTCTGAGAGCCGCGCGCTTGTAGATGTCCTCCTTGCTGCGCTTCGCCAGACCTGCGCTGCGCATCAATTCGCGGCTTATGCCTACTGCTTCATGCCGGACCATTTACATCTGCTGGCTCAGGCGCAATCGAAGGAGTGTAATTTGCCCGCGTTTGTGAAGGACTTCAAAGGCCAAGGGACCGCCGCAGTTCGCACGTTGGGAATCCGCCAGCTCTGGCAGAAGGGCTATTACGATCACGTGGTCCGCGATTCGGAGTCAGCCGGTGAGATCGCCTGGTACATCTTCTTGAACCCAGTTCGCGCTGGGCTCACACCAGCGGTTTGGGATTGGCCATACTCGGGGTCTTTCGTTTTTGACTGGAAGCGCCTGCCACCGTCCGGGGAGAACTACGTCCCTCCTTGGAGAAAATCTTCGTAAAAGAATGGCGACATAAAGTCGCCTCTACAAACATCACATCCTGCTGCGGATGTATTCGACGGTGAAGTCGCAGGTCCTGTAGCGAATCTCCATTTCAATACGCCCAGCGGAGGAGGCTACTTCCGGAGGGTTAAGGGTCACGGAACACGGATCACGGCCCACGCCTCTTCCAATGGAACCCGAGAGTTGGATACGATGAGGCGTTTGTTACAGAATGCAGAAGTCAGGCCGTCTTGAGGGATATCGATGTCTTATCAACCCATCGAGAACTACGGAATCATCGGCAACATGCGGACA
>CAZGBQ010000020.1:0-34112 GCA_964524045.1 uncultured Acidobacteriaceae bacterium | reverse complement strand
ATCGATCGAGCTGCCAAGCGCGCTGTCGGGGTCAAAAGAATTGATGGCGTGACCTCGTGCCACGTCGACGTGAACCGTGCCAGGTTGTTCGGGGCCAGCCGTCTGGGTCTGGCCGACTGCCGTCCCAATCCCTGTCAACTTGAGCCCAATCCCCGTCAACATCAAAAAGAGAAGCTTCTTGTCGATGCGGCCATGCAAAATTTTTTGGCTGATCATGGGCAAGATCGTACGTGCGCCCGCAAGCACAGGTCAAACAGTTCTGACGTCCGCGGTCCTTATGGATGGGCGTGCTACCAAAACCAATTTACACGTTTCGCGCCACAATCGTGGGATGTAAACTCACCATGCGCCGCTTCAACACCGCTAGAAGAAGAGCATGACAAAACCGACTCTAGGAAGGTCTTGCCGCGCCTCCGCTCTGGGTTCCAACCTGTTTGCCGTTGCATGTTTCTTCTCTGTTGGCTCTGCCTTTTCTATGTGCCTTCCATCTGTTACCTCACAAAGCGACAGTGCTGAGACTCACGAACAAGTAGGTCTCCAGTTCGCCCAAGCTGGGAATCTCTTGTTAGCCGAAGGTGAGCTTCGGAAGGCAGTGGCTATGGCCCCGCAGAACCCTGGATTCCTGCAGGAACTAGGCACAGTTCTGGCAATGGAAAAGAAGCTTGAGGAGTCGACATCCTTCTTCGAACGAGCGCTAAGGATAGACCCGCGGGCGTTGACGGCTCGACGGTACCTTGCGGCTAATCTTTGGCAACTGCGCCGCTTTGCTGAGGCCAGGCAAAACCTGCAAACGCTGCTTCGGACCAAACCGGACGATCCTCAGGCATTACTGCTTCTTGGAATGGTCTCGGAGAACACAGCAGACTACGCCACAGCCGCCAAGATGCTAGCTTCTGTGCCGGCACTGGTACGAGCTCAACCGGAATCCATTGCAGCTCTCGCGAGATCCTATTACCACATCGGTGAAGCCGATAAAGCACGGCACTGGCTCAAGGAATTGCTGAACCATCCGATGGGAACACAAGCAGTCTTGTTGGGGGCGCAGATTGCGGATGAGGCGCAAGATTACCAGACGGCTGAATCGCTGTTGATTTCCTTGCAGTCCAGTCCTCCCGATCGGGTGACCCTGAAATATCGGCTTGCACTAGTGAAATTTCACGCCAAACAATTCGCCGAGAGCGAAAGGATAGTTCGGGGGCTCCTAGATGCTGGCAACGAGTCAGGCGAAATCTACCGCTTGCTTGGTTGGTGTCGCCAGGAGCAACACCACCATCAGGAAGCCGTCCATGCGTTTCAACAAGCGATCCAGCTTGAACCCACGAATGAGAGAAGCTATCTGGACTTAGGAGAAATCCTGTTAAGGGAAAGACGGCTTGTTCCTGCTCTCGAGCTTACCAAGCGAACTACGAACGCCTTTCCAGACTCTTCCCGCGCGTTCTTATTGAGGGGGGCGGTTGAACTAGAGGCGATTCTTTTTACCGATGCCGTCAATTCCTTCTCGCGCGCTATTCAGCTCGATCCCGCCAGCCGAGACGCCACGAGCGGTCTTGCTAGTGCACAATTTGGTGCGGGAATGACCCAGCAGTCGAAGGCGACGCTGGAAGAGGCCATCGGAAAATTCTCCCAAAAAGCACGCTTCGAACTTGAACTAGGTCAATTACTCTTGAAAGAAGCGGAGACTGGTGATGAAATTGCACAAAACAAAGCTGAGCAACTCCTCAACTCGGCAATAGCGCACGATGACGCCCTCGCGGAAGCCCATTACCAACTGGGGGACTTGGCGCTAGGTCGAGGTCAGGCGCAAAGAGCGCTGATTCACTTGGAAAGAGCCGCAAAATTAGACCCAACAAGCGCCAAAGTTCACTTTTCATTGGCGCGTGCCTACCGTCGACTCGGCAAAAATGAGGAAGCCGCTAAGCAATCAGCCCTGTACGACAAGCTGAAAGAACAGGAAACGCCGCGTGCCACCGACACCCCTGCCCAGACTCCGTTCATTAACTAAGAATGAATCGATCTTCGACCACCGCTATAGGAGACTCTTGTTGTTCGTAGTTCTTGCCGTTCTCATTTTTTTTGTTTCGCTGGATTATTTCCGGCCCGTGGAGGCTCAATCGTCCGCACAGAGCAAGGAAATCTTCACGGACATTACCGAGGAAGCCGGGCTTGCCTGGCGACACTTTAGCGGAGAATCGCAGGAACGCTTCTTGATCGAGACCATGGGCGGCGGCGTGGCCTTCCTGGATTTCGATGGCGATGGCCTGCAGGACCTCTTCTTCGTGAAAGGAGGGGAAACACCTCACACCAAGAGTGCTTTGCCCGTTCGCAACGCAATGTACCGAAATCTCGGCAACGGGAAGTTTCTGGAAGTGGGCGCAAAAGCTGGAGTGGATCGTTTAACGTTCTATGGGATGGGAGTCGCTGTTGGAGATTTTGATAACGATGGTTTTTCTGACCTATACATCACGGGATTTCCCTCCAGCGCGCTGTTTCATAACAATGGCAACGGCACTTTCACTGATGTGACGGACCGTGCGGGAGTCAGGAATGCCGGCAGGTGGGCTGCCAGCGCAGCATGGTTTGACTTCGACCGCGACGGTTACTTAGATCTTGTCGTAACTAACTACGTCCAGTTCTCCTTAGATGATGTCAAGAAGTGCGAACTCGATGGCAAACCTGCCTACTGTGTACAAAAGGCGTATGCCGGTATGCCGCTCACGCTCTATCGCAACAACGGCGACGGCACGTTCACGGATGTGAGCGAACGGTCTGGGTTGGCGAAACTGGTTGGCCGAGCCCTAGGAGTTGTTGCCGTAGACGTAGATGATGACGGCTGGACGGATCTGTTCGTAGCTCGCGACGCCTCGCCTAATCTGCTCCTAATCAATCAGAGAAACGGTACCTTCCGTGATGTGGCCGTGGATTCCGAAGTTGCATATAACTCCGATGGAGTCGCCAAGGCCGGCATGGGCATTGATGCCGGTGATGTCAACGGAGACGGCAAGCCAGACTTTGTTGTGACGAATTTCAATGATGAATACCACTCTCTGTTTGTGAGTAGCCCATCTGGACTGTTCCACGATAAGTCCGTGAGTTCACGTTTGGCGGAATTCACAAAACTCTTTGTCGGTTGGGGAGTGCACTTCATCGATTTCGACAACGATGGAAATCTGGATTTGATCATTGCAAATGGGCACATCAACCAAGCCGTTGAGTCCACGCGCCTCGATGTAAAGTACAAAGAGCCCCCTTTGCTTCTTCGGAATGACGGGAAAGGCCGCTTCACCAACATGCAGGAATATGCTGGGGGTACTTTTCATGCAGGTCAGAGTGCCCGTGGCCTCGCTGTAGGCGACTTCAACAACGATGGAGGAGTGGACGTTGCTTTCACGCGTCTTGATGAAAGACCCGTACTGCTACGCAACAATGAAGGAACAAAGCACGCCTGGATAGGCTTTGAGCTTCAAGGAACGAAGAGCAATCGCGATGCGATCGGGTCAAAAATCACAGTTGACGTGGGTAAGCGAAAGTGGGTCCGCTGGATTACCGGAGGCGCCAGCTATTTGTCTTCCCACGACAAGCGGCTAATCGTTGGTCTCGGCGACGTTCCCGATTCCACGGAAATCACCGTTGAGATTCGCTGGCCAAGCGGAACAATCGAGCGGCTTTCACACCTCAAGCGGAATCGATACCACAAGATCGTCGAGCTGTGTGCCAAAGAATTGTCCGGGAAGCGCAATTAACCCGGCATGGCCTCTTATCTTCGTCCTTTTCCACGCGTGTCATCCAGAACCTGCCGCAAACATGGATCTGTCTAGTCCACTACCTAGCGCCCCATACCGCTTGCAAGCGAATTCTCCTGAAAATTGCGCGACGTTGATGTATAACCCTTCCCAACTGGGAGTGCCAAATCAAATCCCAGAAAAGAAACGAGTGGAGAGAGCGACATGAAAAAATCAATGATTGTTTTGGGCGTTGGGGCCCTGGTGATCATCGCGGCGTCGAGTGCCCAGCAGGCGCATAAGGCATCGACGGCCCCCAAGAAGGTCGCCACCAAGAAGGTCGTTTATATGTCTTCGAGTGAAGCTGCCTTCAAGCCTTCGGCAGCGAAAGGGGTTTCGCAGGCAGTGGTTTGGGGTAATCCGGAAAAGGGTGCTCACGGAACGTATACAAAATTCGAGCCGGGAGTTGACGTGGGCATGCACACGCACACCAACGATGTCTGGAGCGTCGTCATCAAGGGCGCTTATCTGTACAAAGATGACGCGGGCGAAAAACGGGTGGGGCCGGGAGATTTCCTCAGAGTGCCCGGTGGCCACAAACACTCGAGTGCCGGTGATAAGACCGAAGGCGCGCTGTTTTATGAGGAAGGATCAGCGAAGTTCGATCTAATACCCGCCAAGTAAACCTACTCCCGGGATTATTTGGGCTCGGCGGAATGCCGGGCCTTCCGCGGAAGGCGGCATAAACCCTGAAAGGATGACCTTTCAGGGTCTATGTCGCTCGAAATGTGGGCCCGATTAACGCGGAAATGAACACCCGCCTATATGGACACACTTCCGCCACGCGGCACTGGTACGCTGAACTTTTCGTCCCACTTCAGCCTTCCGGTCATTTGCATCACGACAAACAGCGTGAGGATCGCTCCAATCGTCACGGCCAGCCCCGTGAACCCTTCAAAGAAAAATGCATACGAAAACAGCACCAGGTAAATAAGTTGCGTCAATCCCGCGTCCACTAAGGCAAATCGCATGTCCACCACCAATCGCAAGTAGCTGACCACCAGCACAATCGACACAATCGACGAAATCACGAACGCTGCATGAATCGAAATGCGGTCCGCCAAATACGCCAGTAGCAAGTGGAACGCAAAGAACGCACAAGCCAGGAAAAAGTAGTTCATCGGATGCAGGTTGTTTCCTCGCATCGTGGACAGGATGAACACTAGAAAGAAAAAGAAAAACAGCGATACTGGCGCAAAGTAACTGATCCGTCCCGCCAGCGGCCCCGGTTGCAGCTTCTGCGGCATTTTCAGTGCGACGTCGAACCCAGACACTAGATTCTCGTAATTCCATTGCAGTTCCCAGCCGTTCCCGCTCTCGCGCTTGTCCGTCGGCGAAAGCGAGTTGTCCGGAAAATCGAACCCGGAAAAATCCGTCTTCACCAGCAGGTGGAAGTCGCGCGCTTGCGAGATTGCCTTGTCGCCCGAACCCGGCTGCGCTGCGCGGGCGCCCGAAAACGAATAACGCCAGCTGTCCAGCCCCTGTGAGCGGTATTCCGCGCGCAACACGGCCTTTGCGTCCGGTCCCAGACGTATGCGCGCCAACACCTGCGACCCGCTGAAGGTCAGCGCCAACGGCTGGTCATCCACCCGCAATTGCACGTTGTCATACACCGCCTGCTGCGCCGGAAGCGGCAGGGCGATCACAAACTCCTCGTCGCTAGGTTTGGGATTCTGGAAAGCGTAGGAGCTGTCGAAATCCACTCTATATGTGCTGAACCACAGCAGCCCTTTTTGCCGGTAATCGATGTGCATCGCCGCAGTGATCTTGCTGCCATCGATTTTGACTGGCTCCGAATGGAGAATACTTTCCTTGCGCCTCGTCTTCTTCCCGTGTTCTTCTTCTTCGATGGTCCTTATTTCCTGCCATTCCCGCGCAATAGATGGAGGCGCCTGCTGTTGCGGCGCTCCCCAGGTTGAAGCTACGCGCCCGGATAGCCCGGATTCCGCATTATAGGTGCGGTAGAAAATCGTCGAGCCGAGAATGGCCCAGGCCGTCGCCGCACACAGGAAGATTGCCGTGATCGCTGCAATGCGCTTTACCATGATGGATGGGAACTCTGCTTTCTCCGCCGCATTCCTCAGGGTAGCGCTTCTAATCAGCCACGTCAAGTACTTTGTTTTACAAAGCTGTCAGGCCTTTAGTCGCTTCCGCGCTCACTACTCGATGCGCAGAGCATTCATCGGGGAAATGGAGGCGGCGCGTGTCGCTGGGATGATGGCGGCAAAAAACGAACAAATCGTCAGAGCGCCCACGGCTACGGTCAACGCCGGTGGATCCCACCACGAAACGCCGTACAGTTGCGAAGAGATCAAGTGTCCGGCGGCGATCGCCAGCGGAATTCCGAGAATCAGCCCGATGAAGACGCGTTGAAACGCGCCTCGCAGCACCAACTGAATCACTTTCATCCAGTCCGCGCCAAGGGCCATGCGAATCCCGATTTCATTGGTTCGCTGGGCCACCGCATAGGCCGTCACTCCGTAAAGGCCGACAGCGGCAAGCAACAGGGCGACGGTCCCAAAAAGGCCCGCCAGGCCGGCAACCGCGCGCTCCTGGTCGAACGACAGCTCTACTTGCTGCTGAATGGTGCGCACCGCGGTAACCGTCAGGTCGGGATCGAGTTCCGAAAGCAACCTTCGCAACTGCGGCTCTAAAACGCCCGGAGGCGTGTTGGTCACCAGCATGATGGCGCTGATGAAATGCGAGGTCCGTTCCATCTTCGCTATCAGAGGGTGCTTGTAATCGACGTTCTGCGAGAGCGCCACGTAAAACATGGGCCTTGCCGGTTTCGACAGAGCAAACCCGGCAAACTTGGCATCTCGCACGATTCCTACAATCCGCAAAGTCCCCGCATTCTCGGGCAAATCGATTCCAAAGTGCTGATCCAGCGGGTCCTCGCCCGGCTTGAAGAAGCGTTTCACGAAAGCTTCGTTGACCACGGCCACCGATTCCGTGGTTTCATTGTCCGCGTCAGTGAAAAAACGTCCCCGTACGAGTTGCACTCCCAGGTTTTGCAAATAATGCGCGCTCACGCGGTCCCACGATGCGTTCGATTCTTCGCTCATCTGCGGAGCCGGGTGGCCCGCCACTAGGATCTGCTCGCCCCAATTGTCGGTGAGCGGGTTGTAGAGTGCCATTCCGGATCCCTGCACTCCCGGCAGCGCATTCAACTGCACTTCCATCTGACGGTAAAGCGCCGCGAGCTGCGGCAACGTGGCACGCCCCGGCGGGTTGTGCAGTTCCACCAACACTCGACTTGGGATGGAAAATCCGAAATCCTGATGCTCTAGCTTGTTCAAGCTGCGTCCGAGCATCGTCGCTCCGGCCACCAGCACCACGGACACGGCGGCTTGTACCACGAGCAGTGCTTTCCGCGTGAACGAGGAACGGTCACTCGCGCCCCGTCCGGTTCCGTGCAAGGCTTCTGCAGGGTCCGTGCGTGTCGCAAACCAAGCAGGCGCTGCGCCGAAAATGACTCCTGTTACCAGCGCCACAGCAAAGGCAAAACTCAGCACCAGCAACGATGGGGACGTTTGGATCGGCAGGAAATGCGCGCTGTGAAACGCCAGCGCCAGCAGGAGGCGCGCCGCGCCCACCGCCACTACTAGCCCGGCAATTCCTCCGCCAATCGCCAGCAACACGCTTTCGGTCAGCGCCTGTCCGATGAGTTGTCCTCGTGTGGCTCCTACGGCGATGCGCACAGCGGTTTGCCCGCGCCTGGCGACCGCGCGCGCGAGCAGTAAGTTCGCCACGTTCGCGCAGGCAATCAACAGCACCATCCCACACACGGCCAGCAAAAGCTTCAGGCTCCGCCCGTACTCTTCCTTCAACGCTGCTATGCCCGCTCCAGCCGGAACCACGTGGATAATCTGTTTCGGCAGCAATCGAACGATTTCCGACATCCAGTTTGCGGGATAACCGGAGTCGTTCTGCAGCCATTGCCGCAGGACCGTAGTCAGGCGCGGTGCCATCCCGTCAACCGAAGCTCCCGGACGCAGCCGCCCGATGGCTCGCAGCCACCCAGAAATCGGCTGAAGCAAGAGCGTGCTCTCGCCGCGAATCATGGGCTCCTGCTGCAACGGAATCCACAGTTCAGGTGGGTCACTCTGCAGCATTTCGCCGAAGAATCCGGGAGGAGCCACACCAACCACAGTTAGCGCATGGCCCTCCAAAAAGAGTGTGGCGCCGAGAATCGTTGGGTCGCTTCCATACGCGGTTTGCCAGGCGCGATGGCTCAACACCACCACCGGCGCAGCGGAGGCTTTGTCGTCCTCGGGTGTAATGACGCGCCCTGCGAAAGCGCCCACTCCCAGCGTCGAAAAGTAATTCCCAGTGACATACTCGGTGATGAGCGGCCGCGAAATCGTTTCCACCCCTGCGCGGCGCACGCTCAGTTGGCCCCGGCCGCCTTGGAATGCGGCTAGTTCTTCAAACTCCGGCGCATTGGCTTTCAACCGCTCATATAAAGGAAACGAAAACAGCCCCCATTCGTCCTGCGGACCACCTTCGACGCAGCAGTCGTCGCCTTCGCCAATCCGGTACAGCCTCCCGGGATCGCTGACTGGCAGCGAGCGCAGCATCACGGCATGAATCAGCGTGAAGATTGCGGTTGTGCCGCCAATTCCAAGCGCTAGAGTGAGCACTGCCGCCGCCGTAAATACCGGCGACATGCGGAATTGCCGGAGGGCATAGCGCAGGTTCCCGAGGAGGTTTCTCATGGCACACCCCTTCATCTCCCCATACGCAGGCCGCCATAGCTTAGTTCCGCTAATTCTGTCGCCCAGCCACCTGTCATTTCGAGCGGAGCAGGCCGAAGCTTTCTCTTCTCGCGTTCGCTCCTGCGAACGCGTCGGCCTGCGCAGAGAGAAACCTCTCTTCCTCTTATCTTAGCGCCGGCTTCCAGCCACCTCCCCGTTGCTTTTCAACCAAATCGCCGCCAAGATGGCAGCGCTACAAAATGTGTGTAACTTCCCCATGCAAAAAACCCCGGAAGTCCGCGGACTGAACCTCGATCCCCAGACCCGTTGCCTCCACTACCACGGCCCCGCCGACATTGTCGCAATCAGGATGAAGTGCTGCGGCCTCTATTACGCTTGCAAGGATTGCCATACGGCCTTGGCCGGCCATCCCATCGAGGTCTGGCCGCAATCCGAGTGGCACCAACCCGCCATCCTCTGCGGAGCCTGCCGCACCGAACTCACCATTTCCCAATACCTTCATTGCGATTCCCGCTGCCCCGCCTGCCACGCTCCCTTCAACCCCGCCTGCCGCCACCATCACCATTTCTATTTTGAAGGGATCGTTTCCTTGCCCGGAAAAGATGGGGAGATGGAATGAAAGTTGCAGCCTCTTGCGTAGGCATATGCGAGGGTCAAAGAGCCAAATGATTCAATGATCTTATTCAACGACGGCCTTGCTTTGAGACACCTCGTCGCTTACTCTATGTTTTCAGAGATGCAACAGTCCGCGCTCAGAATCAAGAAAACAAGCCAGATTCTCCGCTGCGGTGACGCCCGGGAAATCCAGTGGATTCCCGATGAGTCGGTCCATCTTGTAATCACCTCGCCGCCTTACTGGACCTTAAAGGAATACGCCAAACACAAAAGCCAGCTTGGTTCCATTTCGGGCTACGAGCAGTTCCATGATGAATTGGACCGGGTCTGGCGGCACTGCTTCCGTGCTCTTGTTCCGGGCGGCCGCCTTGTCTGCGTCGTTGGCGACGTCTGCCTTTCTCGCAAACGACACGGTCGCCACATGGTCATGCCCCTCCACGCAGACATCATTGTGCGTTGTAGGAAGATCGGCTTTGACAATCTCACGCCGATTTTCTGGTACAAAATTTCCAACGCGAAATACGAAATTGAAAACGGGAGCGCAGGCTTCCTTGGCAAACCGTACGAGCCTAACGCAATTATTAAGAACGATGTCGAATTTATTCTGATGCTCCGAAAGCCTGGCGGGTATCGCAAGCCGACTGAGGATCAGCGGGAATTCTCACGTCTCACAAAAGAAGAACATCACGATTGGTTCCAGCAGGTCTGGACGATTCCGGGGGAATCCACCAGAAAGCACCCTGCACCATTTCCCTTGGAATTAGCCTACAGGCTCATCAGGATGTTCTCTTTCACTGGTGACACAGTTTTGGACCCGTTCGTGGGGACAGGCACGACCCTTTTGGCTGCGTCGCACTGCGACCGCAACGGGATTGGCATCGAGATTGACGAAACTTATGTTGCCGAGGCAAGAGCTCGGCTTGTCGCAGAACCACAGGAACTCTTCCCTGGCATGCGCCCCTATGTCGTGAAAGCACGCGCCGCTCGGTAACCCCTCCATCAAAAGAGAGACTACGGGCGTTGCTGATATTTGCTACTGATGCGCGTAAGGATCGCTGCATAGTCCCGAACTGTATCATCGTAGCTCACCCATGCGAACGGGTACGGTGGTTCGTTTGTGGCCTTATATGGAAGAATCAAAAATTCGTCGAAAGCGGAAACCGCCAGATCTCGTAACCGCCGTTCTGCCTCTACAGCCTCCTGCGATGGGTGAAGGAATCCTCCCTTACCTGTAGTCGGATATCTCCGATTGCCTTCATAACTAACGTATTTCCCAGCGTGATTCACGCCAACAATTCCTATGCAAATGGGCTTGCCACCGCCCTTTCCAAATTCCACAACCTGATTTCGCAAGTCGTTAATCACTCGGTCGATCTGTTTGATCATAGCTTTGGCAAGGACCTTCACCTCCACACCAATTTCGACCGTTGCCACATTTCCCCGCGCAACTTGAAAGCCCTCGTCGACAATAGGCGTTTCACCCGGAATGATTTCTCCTAACGTGCCGTCTCCTCGTCTAGCGGCGACTCCATGCCTCCTATTCTGGACATTCAAGACTCGCCGTCCCTCCCCGATCTCTCATACCAGTCTCGGTGACCGATCTATCTGGACGAGGTCCTCATACAAATGCATTGCCACGAAATCCCCTTGGGTCGAGGCTCGGTGCATGTAGGCTCGCCCTTCAAAGAGTTTTCGGAACTCAAGCAGCAGTCGAAATTCAAGTTTGCCAGCTGGTTGCGCCAAGGTAGACAAATCTTATCATCGAAAAAAGCAGCTGCCGTAAGCTAAGTCACGATGTTACAGATTTTGTCCCTCCTTTTCCCGCAAGAACGGAATCTCGCGACGCTTGGAGGCTCATCTTCGCCTGGCTGAGTTTGCTTAGACCCCACAACCTTCAAACCTTTCAACGTTCAAAGCGTTCTTTCCTTAGCCCCTTCGCGTCAGTCACTCATATTTACACTTGACAGTCTTCACGCTTCTGCTATACTGGTTGCGCATGATTGGGGTCGTGCCAGTCACAACCATGCGCGCCCACCAACTCCTCTTCCAAGACCCGACTTTTGCACTCTGCTGCTTGTTCCAGGTATGTACCGACTCTATCCATCGCCTCCTTCTGCTCTCCGCCCACTACAGCTCACTGCCCACAACCCGCTTTGCCTCTAAGTCCTCTCCTTGCCACACTTCCGCAGCTTCGCCCCTAACCCCTTTGTTTGCCACACATCCCAAAACGCGGCCCCATAAGTCCTTTAGTTGCCACACTTACAACTCCCCCCTGGGCGTCTCTCCCCAACCGGCGTTTGCAAGTTGTGCAGCTCGCTCTTGCAACCTTCGATTTTCCAAATTTCGATCATCGAGAGGTGCAGTTCCATTGCGCCGGACCCTATGCAGTGCCAAAATGGAGAGAGTCGCACAGGACTTGGAAACAACTCCGCCCTTTCCGGTGTCTAACAAGGGAGAGCGGACACCGGGTTCGGCAAAGCGCTCGATGCGCATTCTGCATCCCGAATGCGTTTTCGGGACGCCGGAACCGGATCGCAAGTCGTGCCTGGGAACATCGTTCAAAGAGTGTAGGGCACAGCGTGCTGTGCCCGTCAGGACGATGGGGATCGTAGGGTGACCCGAGTCGAAATTTGTAGTGGCCGGTCTTTCGCGGTTTTTGCGTCCCGGCGGTTTTGCCGGGAAGACCGGTTCTTCAGACAACTGACTCGGGTCGGAAAGGCCGGCAGTGTCCGATTGGGCTAGCGCCCTTAGCTGGGGCGGCGATGAAGCCGAACTGGTCCACGAGCTCCAGGCGGGCTCGGAGACGGCCTTCGACTGGCTGGTGACGCATTATCATGGGCCGGTCTATAACCTGATCCTCTCCATGCTCGGAGACACTTCGGACGCCGCCGACGGCACGCAGGAAGTTTTCTTGAAAGCCTTTCGGGGGATTCGCCAGTTCCGCCAGGGCAGCTCTTTGAAAACGTGGCTCTACCGCATCGCCATTCGCGAGGCGCTGAATCAGAAGCGCTGGTTCAAGCGGCATTTGCAGAAAAATGTTTCGATCGATGCGGAGCCGGCGGAAGGACAGGCGCGCATCGAGATTGCTGACATTGGCGGATCACCCTTCGAGCAACTCGCAGCGCACGAAATTCAAGCGGCGGTGCAGGGCGCGCTGCAAGAAGTTCCGGAGAGTTTTCGCAGCGCGGTGATTTTGCGCGACCTCGAAGGATTAAGTTACGAAGAAGTCGCGGAAGTTCTGGAGTGCAGCGTCGGCACGGTGAAGTCGCGCATTCTACGCGGGCGTCGCGCGTTGAAGGAAATCCTCGAGCCGCTTTTGGCAGAAGGGCGGACGGAGCGAGCCGCGGCACTAACAAAAGATTCTGCACGCGCTTCGCGGAGTCACGCGCAAACCGTAACACACGGAACGATCTCTGTGCCGCTGCCGTCGCCCTTCAGCGATGCGCGAACGGCTGCCAGGCACATTTCGGTAGCTTCACAAGGTACGTCCCCGCGGGCCAGCTCCACGGGGGAGGGTCTCCAATGAAGTGCACAACGGTACGAAAGAATTTGGCAGGTTATCTCGATGACGCGCTGACCGGTGCAGATCGTGTCGAAGAGCGCACTGAGATTCGCGAACACCTCGATGGCTGCGGCGCGTGCCGCGAAGAATTGCAGAGTTTCCGCAAGCTGTCGATTCTGTTGTCGCGCGTTCCGCAAAGCGTTCCTCCCGCGGATCTCGCGGTGCGCATCAAGGTAGCGGCCGCGCAGGCGCAACCTTCGCAGGATTGGGCGGGCCGCTTCCGCCGCCTCCGGGATCGTTCGGAAATTCTGCTCGACAACGTGTTCCGCCCGCTAACCGTTCCAGCCACCGGCGGCTTCCTCTCCGCGATTCTTGTTTTTGCCCTGGTCTTCCAGACAATGATTCCAGGTATCCCGGTGCGCGCGGTAGAAAACGATGTGCCCATCAACCTGATGCGGCCCGCCGAGTTGGTTACGCTTTCGGATTATCCGCAATCCTGGGCTCCGGAGCAGAATGAAGTGGAACTCTCTCTGCCGCACGGGCTTTTGGTGGACGTTACTGTCGACGCGCAAGGGCATATGACGGATTATCAGATTCTTTCCGGTCCCAGCGGCCTGGAGCTGCGCCGCCAATTGGATCAGATGCTGCTCTTCTCGCGCTTCAGCCCGATGCTGAGCTTTGGGCGGCCGACCGCGGGCGGGCACGTGGTGCTGAGCTTCAGCGCCGTTCGCGTGCGAGGCTGATTTTTTCATTCGCATGAAAAAATTTGCGCTTGCCCTGGCCGCAAGTTTCGTGTTTGCAGTTGCTGCTCTCGCAGCTCCTGCAAGACCAGAGACGCTGCAGCGCAATGAGTCCGAGCGCGAGCTCTTTGAGCTGCTCAATCGCGAGCGTTCTTCCAATAACCTTCCGGAGCTGCGCTGGGACGAGGCGCTTTTCAAGGCCGCGCGCCAGCACGCTCTCCTGATGCTCAATCTCAATATTCTCGAGCACCAGCTCCCCGGCGAGCCGGGGCTGCAAGAACGAATCACGGCGGCGGGCGGGCGCTTCACGTTCATCGCGGAAAACATCGGTCTCGGGAAGAATCCGGCGACCATTCACTTCGGGTGGATGAATTCTACTGGGCACCGCAAAAATATTCTGGAGCCGCGCGCAAGTGCAGTCGGCATCGCGGTGGTGCATGGAACTGCGGGACTGTTTGCGGTAGAGGATTTCTCGCAGTCCTTCGTCACGATGAGCTTGGAGCAGCAGGAGAAGCAAGTCGCCTCGCTGCTTAGCGCGAAAGGCTTAAAAGTGAGCGGAACGCGGGAAGAGGCGCGGAAGGCGTGCGATTCGGAGAGCAAGCCGCCGGGCGTTCGCGAGTGGTCAGTGATGCGGTTCGAGACGCCGGATCTGAGCGCCCTGTCGCCGGAAGTTGAGAAAAGAATTTACGAAAAACCATATCGCAATGTGGAGGTAGGGGCGTGTCGCACCAGCGCGGCGGCCGGCTTCAATCGCTATCGCATCGCGCTCGTGTTTTACTGAGAACGCGCGGAAAGAATGCGCGTTTCCTTGTCATTCCGAGCGTAGCGAGGAATCACGGCTTGGTCTTGCCTTATGTACTTCGATGAGAGGGAAGAGATCTGCAGGTGCATGGTGGCGTCCCGTTGTCCGAGGCCCGGATCGATCTAGCCACGATTCCTCGTCGCTCCGCTCCTCGGAATGACAAACACACTGAAACTGGATCGTCTGAGCTGGAAAGGAAATGGTTGTCAACGAAATAAATTCGGAATACACTGTGCGCCTATGAAACTGCAGCTCGCCAACGGGTATTACTGGTATCGATTTACGTGGCATCCATCCGGATGGCGAGGGGCGTTTCTGTAAGCGAATTCAGCGAAAAAAGTCTTTAGCCCACTCGCCAGCCGAGTGGGTTTTTTGTTTTAGGGCGCAAAATTTTTCAATTGAATGCATTTCGCGACAGCGAGCAGCAAACGGCGAACAACAACGGTGAACGGCGAACGTTGCAAGCCGAGCCGCTAGCGATCGCTAATCCATGAGAGGGCCGGAAAGATGATTATCTCCATGAAACTACATGCGACGCGGGAAGAAATCGACGAAGTGCGAAAGCAAGTGGAGCACTTCGGCTACAAAGTGCACTCGATCGAAGGCGAGGAACGCGTGGTGATCGGCGTCGTCGGCGTGGGCGACGTGACCGCGTGCATGGAATCGATCGAGGCGATGCCGCAAGTGGACAACGTGGTGCGCATTTCCGCACCGTACAAATTTGTGAGCAAGGAGTTTCGCAAGGGCAAAACGCTGATTAAGGTAAACGGAACGACGATTGGCGGCGGCGAGTTTGTGGTGATGGCGGGGCCGTGCTCGGTGGAGTCGGAAAGACAGATCATGCAATCGGCGGAAGGCGTGGCGAAGGCGGGAGCGAAGCTGCTGCGCGGCGGCGCGTTCAAGCCGCGAACTTCGCCGTACGATTTTCAGGGCATGGAGGAAGAAGGGCTGAAGCTGCTGCAGAAGGCGAAGCAGGCGACGGGGCTGGCGATCATTACGGAAGTGATGACCGACCGCGACGTGGATTTGGTGGCGCGGTATGCCGACGTGATGCAAGTGGGCGCGCGGAACATGCAGAACTTCATGCTGCTGAAAGCGCTGGGGAAGTGCGGGCGGCCGGTGCTGCTGAAGCGCGGACTAAGCAGCACGGTGAAGGAATTGTTGATGTCCGCGGAGTACATCACGGCGCACGGCAATCCGGACGTGATTTTGTGCGAGCGGGGAATCCGCACGTTTGAGACGGTGACGCGCAACACGTGCGACATCGCGGCGATTCCGGCGCTGAATGAGTTGACGCACTTGCCGGTGATTTTGGATCCAAGCCACGCGACGGGGAAGCGCAGCCTGGTGCCGGCGGTGTCGCGCGCGGGCGTGGCGATTGGCGCGGACGGTCTGCTTGTGGAGGTGCATCCCGCGCCGGAAAAGGCCATCAGCGACGGCGCGCAATCGCTCGACTTGGCGCAGTTCGAAAAAATGATGCGCGAGCTGCAGCCGTACATTCAGCTGTGGACCGAATCGCGGAAAGCACAAGCCCTTGCCGCGGCGAATTGACGAGGCGAAGCCCATCTACAATTTGAGATGAAACTAGCCGACAGTGCACTACATCACGTTTCGAGCTAGTCCACAACGCACCTTGCAGTACCCACGAAAGCAAGATACTTTGAACGAACCCTCTAAACGGAGTTGATCCGATGGTGAGATGGTTTCGACGATTCCTCTTTGGTTTTTTCCTTTTCGCCTTCATTTCCAGGGCGTGGTCTGTTGCCAGTGACAATTCTAGTGCCTGGGGCTTGCCCCGTTTCATGTCAGAAGGAAAGACAGTGAATGAGGCGGCGGCGCGCGTGACGACCAAGCCAGGCACGGATGTCGTGGTGCTGGATGAAGAAGATAGTTATGTATTCGATGCCGACGGCAAGTCAGTTCACACTCATTACCTCGTGTACAAGGTCTTGACGCAGGTCGGCGCGGAAGGCTGGGATGCGATTTCGCTGACATGGGAACCGTGGCACGAGGAGCGTCCCACTGTGCGCGCTCGCGTTATTACGCCGGACAACGCGGTCCATCCGCTGGATCCAAAGACGATCACCGATGCACCTGCACGCGACGAGGACGAAAAGACGTATGGTGACGGTAGGGTCCTTCGAACGCCGCTGCCAGCCATTGCACCGGGATCCGTTGTGGAAGAGGAGGAAGTCTTTAAGGAAAGCGCGCTCCTGTTTGGAACAGGAGTCGTGGTGCGGAGTTATTTTGGCCGCATGGCGCCGGTGCAACATGAAAAGCTCAGTATCGATGCACCGACGCCTCTTCCTTTGCGATATTCGTTGCGATTGCTTCCTGAAATGAAGGCGGAGAGGACCGAAGCAAATGGGCGGGCGCAAATCCTCTTCGAGCATGGGCCCATGGAAGCTCTTGATGAAGTGGAAAGCTACCTGCCAAGCGACGTGCCCGCCCAGCCCCAGGTAACCTTTTCTACAGGGAGGTCTTGGCAAGAAATCGCGGGGGGCTATGGAAAGATCGTTGATGAAAAGGCAGTCGAAAAAGATGTGCAAGCCCTCGTGGCTGGCGTTGTTTCAGGAAAAACGAATCGCGAGGACAAAGCTGCAGCGATCGTGCAGTACTTAAGCCGAGAGATTCGATATACCGGAGTGGAATTTGGAGATGCCGCGATCATTCCTCATCCGCCGAGCGAGACGCTTAAGCATAAGTATGGAGATTGCAAGGATAAAGCGACGCTGGCGGTGGCGATGTTGCGAGCATCAGGCGTGCCGGCTTATGTGGCGCTCTTGAACGCAGGGCAGCGCCAGGACGTAGACGCTGAACTGCCTGGGATGGGGATGTTCGATCACGCGATTGTCTACGCACCGGGCACTCCTGATCTGTGGATCGACGCTACCGACGAGCATGCGCGCCTGGGGCAACTACCGGAAACGGATCAGGGGCGGCTTGCACTGATCGCACGGCCCGCGACCGCGCGCCTGGTGGTTATCCCGGAAGCAACTTCGCAAGACAATCGCATCGTTGAGAAGAGGGAATTCTATCTCGCGGAAAACGGCCCGGCACGCGTCGTGGAAACAACGGAACCACAAGGTGTATTTGAATCCGAGTTCCGTTCTGCATATGCAGACGATGACAACAAGGACAGTCGCAAGAATTTGAAGGACTATGTCGCGAATGAGTATTTGGCGGATAAACTGACGCGAATGGAGCGCTCGGATCCCGGCAATCTTGCCAAGCCGCTTCAATTGGTGATCGAAGCTGGGGCCGCAAAGCGAGGCTCAACCGATCTGGAGAGCGCCGTCGCAGCGATTCGGTTAGAATCCCTTTTCTACAAACTCCCCGATGAACTCCAGGAAAGGGAAAAGGAAGAAGACAAGAGTACAGACCCGGCGAAGGACAAGCCGAAAAAACCTCGCGTCGGAGATTACCAGCTTCCGGAAGCTTACTCGCACAAATGGCAGTATCGTTTCGTGCCGCCATTAGGATTTCAGGCCAAGCCCCTGCCCGCCAACTCGAAGACTTCCCTGGGCCCTGCCACACTCTCGCAGGAGTTTGCTGTTGAGAATGATGGGGCAGTCCGCGCGACGATCCAGTTTGATACGGTCAAGCGCCGAATCACTGCCGCAGAGGCCAAGGAGTTGAAAGACAGAATCGTGCAAATCCGAGAAGGCCCCGCGATCTTCATCTATTTTGAGCCAACGGCTCAAGCGCTCATGAATCAAGGGAAGATGAAGGAGGCGTTTCAGTCTACTCGCGGCGTGATTGCACAGCATCCGAAAGAAGCGGTTCATCATCTGCAGAGGGCCAAGATGCTTCTTGCCGTGGGAATGGGACAGGCCGCGCGAGAAGAGGCCCGAACGGCTGTAAAACTAGAACCAAACTCGGCGCTTGCTCAGAAAACGCTGGCAGAAATCTTTGAGTACGATTTGGTTGGCAGGCAATACCAGCGGGGTAGCGACTTGGCAGGAGCGGAAGTGGCGTTTCGCGCGGCTAAGAAACTTGATCCGGGGGACAGCGAGACGGTGGGCAACCTGGCAATTCTGCTGGAATACAACCAGGATGGCGAACGTTACGGACCAGGCGCCAAGCTCAAAGAATCGGTGAAGGAATACCAAAGTTTGACGCAAGAGCAGCTAGCCAAGATCGGGTTGAAGAACAATCTAGCGTATACACTTTTCTACGCGGGAGACTTTGCCGGGGCGAAGAAATATGCGGAGAACCTGAATCCGCAACTGAATGGCGTAATCGTGGCTTCGGAAACCGCGCTGAATGGAACAGAGGCGGGGTTGGCCGAGGCGCGGAAACGGACAGCTAGTGAGTCCGACTCAAAGAACGTGCTGAAGGTGTCTGGAGAAATGCTGATGCGCGCTAGAAGGTATGCGCTATCGGCTGAATTAACGGCAGCCGGCGCATCGGGAGACACGGCGTCGAAAAGCATGGCTCTGGCAACTATGCTGCGCAAAGCGCGGCTGCACGAAGAAATGAAAACGGAGGATAGCCCGACAGGACTGGTGATCGGGATGTTCTTGACGGTGTTTGATCCGGAGATCAGCCTAGAGAAGTTGCGCTCCAGTTACAGCCGAAATGCGCAGAGAGTATTGCAGAACACTGACCCTGAAGATTTGGAGAGAACGCTAAGGGTAGGTCGCGTTGCTCGACGAACTCTTTCACGCACAGGCTTTCCCGCAGACGTGATGCTAGACGTGGTCTTGCCTGCGATGCAGGTACAAAGTGAAGGTGACGATGCTTCCGGATACCGGGTGACGCTTCGGCCCGCGGGCGCGAGCAAGTCCACTTTTTGGGTCGTGAAAGAGGAAGGCAGGTACAAGATTCTAGACAGCGGGGAGAAACCAAATTCGATCGGGCTGGAAATACTGGATCGTCTCCAAGCAGGAAACACGGCCGGGGCAAAAGTGCTCCTCGATTGGGTGCGAGAGGAGGAGCATTTGGCCGGGGGAGACGATCCGCTTGCCGGGTTTGCCTTCCCGAGGATGTGGACGAAGGGCAAGGATGCCAGCGTCGAACAGATGAAAAACGCTGCGGCAGCAATTCTGGCGCAGACGAAGGAGACGGCGCGAGATGGCGTAAACATCCTGGAACCCGCGAGGGCAAGTGCCAAGAGTGATGGAGACAGGCTCAATTTAGGAGTCGCGCTGTTAAGCGCGTACAGCAATCTCAGCGATTACGAGAAACTGCATGCACTGGCACGGGAGTTGGCAAAGCAGAATCCGGAGTCGAAGAGGCTATTCTTCGACGATGAAGCCGCACTCTGGGAACTGGGGCGCTTCGCGGAAGCGGATACGTTGGCTCAGGAGATGGCAAAGCGTCTTTCCGATGATCCGGACGTGGCTCGCGCATTTATCCGAAACGCCGCCGCACGAGAAGACTATCGGCTAGCACACGAGTTGGGCCGAAAACTGGCGTCCACGGGCAAGGCAGAGGCGTCCGATCTGAATGGTATTGCTTGGAATGCATTGTTGAGCGGCAAGGTGGATCAAGAGGACGTGGAAACGGCGATCAAGAGCGCGCAGGCCAGCGGAAGCAACAACGCTGGAATCCTGCATACGCTTGGGAGCGTATACGCAGAGGTTGGGAAGACAAAAGAGGCGCGAGAAGTTTTGATTCAGGGCATGGACCAACTGAGCCTGGATCAACCGGAAGAAAATTATTGGTATGCATTTGGACGGATTGCCGAGCAATACGGGGAAAATGACGCTGCAGCCGCGGATTACAAGCAAGTTAAGAAGCCAAAAAAGGCCGCGGAAATTCCAGGGAGCTCGTACCGACTAGCACAGAATCGCTTGGCTGCGATGAATGGTTCAGCTCAGAAGACGAGCCCCTGAGAGGACGCAAAGGGACAAGATTGTTCCATCTGCTGCTATAGCGGCCAATAATGGCGGGCAATTTCAAGAATTAAGACCCAGAGCGGTTCGGTGCAGCAGGGTGTGTGGGGTCATTTTTCGGAGTCTTGCGTATCGACGGATTCGATGCCGAGGGAGGCGAGTTTGGCGCGGAGGCCGTAGATGTCGAGGCCGAGTTCGCCGGAGCGGAGGCGCTCGCGGGTGCGCTCTTCCTTCTCGCGGCGCTCGAGGGTGAGCTTGGCGACCAAGTCAGCCGCTTGCGATGGAACGACGACAACGCCGTCCTGGTCGGCGACGATGACGTCGCCGGGATGGACGAGCGCGCCGGCGCACACTAGGTCGATATTCACCGAACCGGCGGCGGACTTGACGGTTCCCTGGGCGGAGATGACTTTGGACCAAACGGGAAAATTCATGGCGGTGAGGTCAGCGCTATCGCGAACGCCAGCGTCAATGACCAGACCGGCCACGCCGTGCGCGCGGCAGGAGACTGCAAGCAGTTCGCCGAACATGCCATCGGTGGATTCAGAAGTTGGAGCCACCACCAGAACATCGCCGGGAAGGCAGACTTCGACAGCGGCGTGAATCATCAGATTGTCGCCGGGATGACAGGAGACGGTGATGGCCGTTCCGGCCAAGCGCGCGCTCGGGTAGAGCGGGCGCATGTAGGGACGCATCAGGCCGGTGCGGCCTTGTGCTTCGTGGACGGTGGCAACGCCGAGTTCGCCGAGCTGCGAGATTGCGTTGGCGGGTGGACGGGCGATTTGGCGAACAATTCTGGGCTTCATGAGGCTCCGTGAACACGCGCGTTTACTGCGTCGCTTCTAGTGTCGCCTGAAAATTGGTTCGCTGCATCTTCAGGGACGCGCTGAAGCGCGCCCGTACGACGACTTACCGTTGCGGGCATCGTCAACAGGTTTGAGAGCCGGGACACTAGCTGAGCTCGCTGCAGACCTGGGGATAATAGCGCTGAAAGGCCTCGGCGTATTTGATCTCTTTGCGGCCGGAGTTGCGCACTGCCTGCGTGCCGCGGCGCGCGGCCAGGTCCGTATAATACTGCCAGAGATGTTCCTGGGCTTGCATGGACTCCATCGCTTTTCGCTTGCGATCGAAAACCGAAGTAATGTCGAGGAAAACCTGGGGCTGGAAGCCGCACTGCTCGGGTTGATGAGGCTCGAACAGGAAGACAGGAGGTGCTTCGAGCTGTTTGCCTTCTGCCGGATAACCCGCGGCTTGCGCGTAGACGCGAGCGCGAATGGTGACGCGAAACGCTTCCGGATGATCCGGATTGTAGGGATCGGCCGTAGAGTGCGTCAGGACAAACTGCGGCTGAAGCGCGCGGAATTCGGTCACCATGTCGTGGATAGTTTCGTCTGACGGCTTGAGCGGATAGTCCTGGCAATCGAAAAAGCGAATTTCCGCGCCGAGAATTTCGGCGGCTTTTTGCGACTCGGCGCGACGCAACTCTTTGACGCGCTCGAGAGTCATGCCAGGCTGCTTCCAGAGGCGATCCGATTCGCCGCGCTCTCCGTAAGACAAACACAAGATGCGCACGCGGTATCCGCGTTGCGCGTAAAGGGCGATGGCGCCGCCGGCGCGCCAGACGAAATCGGCGGCGTGGGCGCTGATGACAAGGACGGATTTGGCAGTGTCGCTCATGAAAACGCGCTAACAGAGCCAAGCTTCGGGATTGGCGACGGCCATGCGCTGAATTTCCTGCGACGAGAAACCAGCCTCGAGCAATTTTTGAGCAAACATGGCGAAGCCTTCTGCAACGGGCGGATTGGCAGTCTGGCCGAGATCGGTCGAGAGGATACACCGGTCCGGACCAACGGCGCGAATGCCCTCGAACGCGACGGACCAGGGAGCTTTTCCCGTATGCATGGTGGTAAAGCAGTGCTCGATGAAAGCGCCCATGTTGGCGAGCTCGACCTGTTCTTGCGCTGAAAGATTTTGCGAAGGGAATTCGGCGTGAGTCACAAGAATTTTTCTGACTTTCATGGTGCTGGCGGCTTTCACCAGTGGAAAGATTTCGTGGCGGCCGAGATGGCCGGTGGCCAGGATCATGTCGTGCTTGGCAATTAATTCCATGCAGGTGCGAGCCTGAGGGCTGATTTGGCCTTGCGAGTCCAGTACGGTCATGGGCGGTGGCGAAATGCCCAGTGCGGCCAACTCGCGCTGAATCTTGGCCCAGAAGGGGAGCTTCTCATTCGTTCCGCCAGGCAAACCCGCGGTTTCGTTCTGCGCATCCACAGTGGGCATCCAAACGACTTTGCATCCAGAGCGTCCAGCGATTTCGACGGCCACAGGATTGAGGCCGCCGACGGCGTGATTCAGTGTGATGGCGCCGAAGGCGGAAATGCCGGGAACGGATTTGGAGACAACTTTGGCGCGCTCGGCGGTGGGAATGTAGTGCGATTTCAGGACGAAGCCGCGCAGGCCGCGCGCGAGGAATTCGCGAGCCAGGTCGAGATCGTCGATGCGGCGGCCAATGACGTCCGGCGCAACGTGGACCTGCATGTCGTAGGCGCCTCGAATGGCTTCCCAAGCGCTGTCAGAGACTTGGTTCGCCAGCGCGCGGTCAACTCCGGTGGACATGTTTCCCTCGCAGCGGCTAGAGAGGATAGCGCCCACGGTGGCACGCAGGCAACAAAACTACTTAGCGTTGAAGTCGCAGACATGCTCTAGTTTGGGGATCTGGTTTGAGGAGCGCGACATTGCTGCGGCAGTCGAGCGCGCTGGCTGCTAGCACCAGTGCGACCGGCGATTCGCTCGTGGCTCTTCTTGTGTGTCCTAACGGAGCGCCCGGAGGCCGAGGCCATGTCACTTTTTGGAGACCATCACTATTAGTACTCGTTGTATCGCTTTGAAAACAGAAACTTTAGGCTGGAAGCTACTTTTGGGCAGTGCTTTGCTCTCCTCCCAAGCCGCGAAGGTATCTTTACGCGAAGAACCTGGAATTGGGAGCACGGCATGCGGAAACCCGTAGTGGGCATGGGCATTGGGTTATGTCTTTGTGGAATTGTTTTGGCATTTATCAGCGGGATGCCGCCCGGGAAAACGGCAAAGGCCGCTGCCAATGCGGCGATTTCACGGCAAGATTCCAGTTGGCCGGCGCTTGCACAGCCCACGGTTTCTGAGGCATCTCTCCGGAGCAGCGTTGACCGCACTTTTGCAAAGTTGCCCCTCGCTTTTGAGCCCAACCAGGGCCAAGTAAATCCAGAAGCGAAATTTGTTGCTCATGGTGATGGTTACACGCTCCTTTTGACTCCAAGGGAAGCGGTATTCGCGCTAAGCGGTCTCTCGAACGGTAGAGCGGAAAAGGCACAAAGGGCCAGACAAACGAAGGCGAGCGGTGGCTTCTTACCCGATTTGGCTCGCCAAGTCCATAATTCCGGCCCCTTCGGCGACAGACAGCACCTCCAACTATTTCGAATGAAGCTTGCCGGAGCAAACGAGGAAGCCGAGGTTTCAGGTCTCAATCAACTCCCAGGCCGCAGCCACTACATTATCGGAAACGATCCCCGCGCTTGGCACACAAGTATTCCAAACTTTCGCAAGGTCCAGGTGAAAGAGGTCTATCCAGGAATCGACCTGCTTTATTATGGGAACCAACGCCAGCTTGAGTATGACTTCGTAGTGCGGCCCGGCCACGATCCCTGTGCGATCCAGCTTGAGTTCGAGGACGCAGCTCACCTGCGAATTGACGCCGACGGTGATCTCGTTGTTAACAGAAAAAGGCAGCAGCTACGATTTCACAGACCTGTGGCATACCAGCGTGCCAGCCTCGCGACTCCAGTGAGCGGAGAAGGCTCCTCGGAAGCGACTAGCGCTGCGCCGCGGAGCATCATTGCAACCAATTTCGTCCTTGTTGGCAAGAACCGCGTTGCATTTCGAGTGGGAGATTACGACCGGACCAAGGATCTGGTGATTGATCCCACGCTAGCCTACTCCACGCTCCTCGGCGGTATCAACAAGGACATTGGTAGCGCCATTGCCGTGGACGGGAGCGGAAACGCTTACATTACGGGGGAAACCTGTTCCCCCAATTTTCCCACTGTGACACCTTTGCCTACGGGTCCAGGCATCAACGTTGATGCCAACTGCGATGCCTTTGCGACGAAACTGGATCCGACGGGGTCAACGCTGCTTTACTCAACCTTCCTCGGCGGTAGCAACGGTGACTCCGGCGCCGGGATAGCAGTGGACAGCACAGGCAACGCATACGTAACTGGCCTGACTAGCTCAACAGACTTCCCCACTACGGCCGGCGCTTTCCAGACTGTTTACGGAGGCGGAAATTCGGACGTCTTTATTGCCAAATTGAACCCCGCAGGCTCAGCACTGGTTTATTCCACTTACCTGGGCGGCAGTGATTCTGAGAACGGGGCAGGCATTGCCGTTGACAGCAGCGATAACGCCAACATAGGCGGGGAGACCTGCTCGGCCAATTTCCCCACTGCGAATGCTTTTCAGCCGCTCTACAAAGGCAACTGCGATGCCTTCATAGCAAAGCTGAACCCGACAGGATCTGGGCTCATTTACTCTACGTACGTGGGAGGCACTCAGACCGACGCAGCCTACGCCATTGCAGTGGACAGTTTAGGCGCTGCGTTCATAACGGGCGCGACGTGTTCGGATGCAGGGGACTTCCCGCTAAAGAATTCCCTGGAAGACGAGAACGCTGGGCCACCGGACTTCCCTTGTGATGCCTTCGTGACGAAGACGGGGCCGGACGGCACTTTGGCTTATTCCACCTTCCTCGGCGACGCCGGTCAAGACGCGGGGTATGGCATTGCTGTGGACAGCCAAGGATTCGCTTACGTAACGGGGTTTACGTCGTCAACCGCTTTTCTGTTGACGCCAGGCGCTTACAAGACAACGTGCGGGACTGGGGGCACCTGTGCTGACGCTTTCGTGTCGAAGTTGAGCGTGGAAGGTTCCGCGTTGGTCTACTCCACCTTCTTGGGCGGGGGCGACGTGGACACCGGTACCGCCATCGCCGTAGATATCAACGAGAATGCTTATGTCACGGGATGGACCAGGTCGACTGATTTTCCCACAGCGAATCCGGTGCAAGCTGCACACGGTGGCGGTCCAAGAGATGCTTTCGTCGTCAAGCTCAATCAATCAGGAACGGGCCTGATCTTCTCCTCCTATCTTGGCGGGAACGATGACGATGCGGGGAACGGGATTGCGGTCGACGGCAGTGGCAACATGTACGTTACGGGGGCAACTACTTCTATCAATTTCCCCACAACTGCGGGGGCTTTCCAGCAAACGAATGCTGGAAATGGGGATGCTTTTGTTACGAACATCGCAAGCGTCCACGCCCCTGTGCCCATCTTTAGCCCAACTAGCCTTAACTTTTACAACCAAGCAGTCGGAACAACCAGTCCAGCGCAGGCGGTTATATTGACCAACGCCGGTGACGCAATCATGTCCATCATCGGAATTCAGGCAGCCGGAGACTTCGGCCAAACGAACAACTGCCCAACTACCCTTGCCGCCGGTGTGAGCTGCTCAATTAATGTTTCCTTTACCCCTTCCGCCGCTGGCATTCGAACTGGATTGTTGGAGGTTACCGACAGCGCTGCGAACAGCCCCCAATCCATCACCCTCACGGGAGGCGCGGTGATTCCTCCTCCCGACTTTGCGCTTTCGGTTCTCCCGCCAAGCGCGACGATTTCCGCGGGCCAGTCCGCGAACTTTGCGCTCCAAGTTTCTGCGACGGGGGGATTCTCGCAGCCGATATCCTTGACCTGCAGCGCGCTGCCGCGGTTGTCAGACTGTCTGGTAGCGCCTGACCCAGTGACTCCGAGCGGCGCCAGCACACAGGTGGCGATCACCATCGGCACAGCCGTGCGCAACGTTGCGCCTCCGGGCTTCCGATTCCGGGGCCGACCAATCGGCGGTCTCCGCTATTTCGGGCCATGGCTGGTGTGCCTCATCGCGTTGCTCCTGTTGATTGGCATGGAACGTGTTCGTAGACGGCCTGCCAGAACAGCGGCTTTCGGGTTTGCCGCGGTGCTGCTGCTTTGGTTGGCTGCCTGTAACTCCGGCAACCCATCCGGCCTCCCCGCGGGAACGCCCGCCGGAACGTATCAGATTGTGGTGACTGGAACTTCCGGCTCGCTTTCGCACCAGGTCATCCTGAATCTGCAGGTGAACTAGCCGGCGCGAAGGCCGTCTGCCCGAAGGATTCCGCAAGTGTGAACGCGCGGTTGGCGATGCGGCAGGCTGGGTGGAAACAGTTTTGCAAGAGTTTGAAAGAGAAGAAGGTTTGCAGAAGGGGAAGAAGAACCAGGAGAACGTGAGATGAAACGAATTCTTTGGGTGGTTGTTGTGATTTTCATTTTCGCCGCGAGCGCTCCGGCGCAGGAAACCCCACAGGTGGAGATTTCCGGTGGCTATTCGTTCCTGGATGCGAACATCAGCGGCACCAGCTTTCATCTCCAGGGGGGCCACGGATCAGCCACGGAAAATCTGAATAGCTGGTTCGGCGGCAGATTGGAGATCAGCGCGTTCGGCGGCACTGTTTCCGGCGTCACCGTCAGCGCGCAGACGTTCACCTACGGTCCCGTGTTTGCGTATCGGAAGTTCGAGAGGTTCACTCCGTTCGGACATGTGCAGCTGGGAGCGGTCCACGCGAGCCAGGGCTACCTGGGAATCTCACAATCGGGAACGAAATTCGCGATGGTGTCGGGCGGCGGCGTGGATGTGAACCTGAACCCGAGATTTGCGGTCCGTGTGCAAGGCGACTATCTGATGTCGCGGTTCCTGAATCTGCGGCAAGACAATCTGCAGTTTTCCACGGGCCTAGTCGTACGCATCGGCCACGTCGGGGGCCACAGGTAAGCGCAGAAAGTTCCAACAAAAGAGGATGGTTCGCCTGCCGCAATGTTACGAGGCTTTGCGGCCGAGTGATATACTGGGCCGCGCGCGGAGTCTCGTACCTTCGCGGTACGCAACCGGGTAGGGCCAGGAATCATCTTGATATTTAGATGGATGATCCGGCGCTTGGGCCAAGTAAATGAACGTGAGTAAGCGTGTCCGAAAGTTCGCCCCTGCGATGCTCGCCATGATTTTTTCTGCGCGGGTGGCAGCGGCGCAGAGTGAGCCGCTGGGTTCCAATCAGAAAGACGTCACAAGAATAGAGGGCGATTCCATGGCAATGCCCTCTGCAGACCTTCCCAACAGGAAAAACGAGGCGGCCACGCCGGTGATTGTGATCGGATTTGTCGGCGGCTTCGTGGCCCATAACAATATGGTTCACAGCCCGGTGCAGATTGCTGCCCACTTGAAAGACGCGCATCCCGCGGGTGTGTTCGTGAAGGTGTTCGAGAATCACCGGAGGGAGAAGGCTCACCGGGAAATTCTTGATCTACTGGACACGCGCCATGACGGAAAGATCCCGGCGGAGGAGAAGCAGAAAGCGCGAATCATCCTTTATGGAATGAGCTGGGGCGGCTCGGAGATCGTCACTCTGGCGAAAGAACTGGAAAAGGAAGGCATTCCGGTGCTGCTTACCGTCCAAGTGGACAGCGTCGCGAAGATTCGGCAGAACGACGAAGTGATTCCCGCCAACGTTGCGGAAGCGGCGAATTTCTATCAGGCGGACGGGCTGCTCCGCGGGCAGTCCAAAATTCGCGCGGCGGATGAGACGCGCACGCGGATTTTGGGCAATTTTCGGATGGAGTACAAATCGAAAAAAATCCGGTGCGATAAGTATCCGTGGTACGAAAAGGCTTTCGCAAAGTACCATACAGACATTGAATGCGATCCCTCGGTTTGGGGCCAGGTAGAATCGCTCATTGGTTCGAAACTGCCGCCGGGGTAAGCTCGCGGCGACGGTCTGCAAGACCATTCCTGTTACTACGAATTCCCAAATTGAAGAGAGATCTCTCCGCCCCGGGCTGCGCAAGAGCACAGCCCGGCGGTCGAGATGACAGGTGGGGTTCTTACCGTAAGTGAGACAGCGTGGGATGCTGGGGAACTGTGACTATGCTGGCCTGCTGCGGCAACGAGCCAGCGAGTGGTGCGTTGCGTAAAGCGAGACAGACTACTGCGGTTCTGCAAGAGTTAAGACAGCGGATAGGTGGAAAGGCTAGTCGCGTCGTGGCAAAAGGCCGCGTTGGACGATGGTCAGTCGTTGGCGGCGATTAGGCGCGAAGTGTCTTTAGCGTTTTTCTTTGGAGAATCAGAAGAAGCGAGGGCAACGGCTTGTCTTTCGGAAGCTTGCCAGAGGGCCGCCCAGTCTTGAGCGAATTCCGACATGGTCTCGCGACGGTGCTTGGGGCTTTTTAAGACATAGCCGACGCGCGCGAGGAGCAGTTGGCGAGCCAAGAACGGATCGGAATCGCGCGAAAGCACATTGCTAGCGCTCAAGCCCACTTTGGCGGGCTGGTGGTTGTCCGAAATCTCCATCCAAAGCAAACCATGTTCATCGATTGACGGGATACCGGTCTTGTCCAAGGATTTAAAGAAACGGCCAATGTCGCGGCGCTCCTTGGCAGAATCTTCGTCAGTGTCATCCGAGACCAGGGAGCCATAGGCCTTGCGATATTCCTTCCATTCCTCGGGCGTGCCGATGAGACGCGCCCGCTCTTCCGGCGAAATGTCTTCGCTCGACTTCTTTTGAGAGAGAATTTGTTCCGGGGCAGGATGACGCTCGAATTCATGAACCGGATTGAAGCGGCCTGTCAGCAGATAGGACCCCACCACGGCGGGCACGCCGTAGTCTGCAAAAACGAGCATAGGAATGAGAAACTTCTTGGAGCGGTATAACTGCTCGGTCCCCTTGCGAACTTCGCGGCTGCGCCTAATGGTGCCCGGAATCTGAGCGAAGTGCAGCACGCGGAGATGGGATTCCGGGTGACGCTGGGCATAATGCGTGAAGGATCGCGCGATGGCTTTTGGCGAAGTCATCCCAAAATCGTTCAAATTGTCGGCATGAGTAACGTTCGGGAAGTAGGAATTGATGACGCGCTGAGTGAAATCCGCACAATTGCGTGTGAAGCCGTTGAAGTGATTCTTGTTCCCGGAAGCGTTAAATTCACCGATTAGTTTGCGGTCCTGCTCTTCCGTGGTGTCAATCATGAAAATGTAGAAGCTGCGAATCAGAGAGGCGCCTACCATTTCCCGCCATTCGGATTTGAAACTGTTCCGGCAAGAATCGCGGGTGCAGAGAGCGGTCAGGTAGCGGTCCCTGTATCTTTCCTCGAGAGCGTGCTTGATCTTGTAGGAGCCGAAGATCGGCCGATTTCGCGGATCCTCCACGCCATAGAGATAGATGTTCAACGGAACGACGTTCCACTCGTAGGACTGATCCTCGCCGATGTTGATGTAGTTGCTCATCACGGAACCGTTTTCACCGGGGCCGCAGAGGCGAAGTCTTACCGGCGATTCGGCGCAGATGCGCGAGAAATACACGGCGGTGTGGCCGGTCTGGCTGATTCTATCGACGCTCTCGTCCAGGGATTCGTTCAGCACGACGCCGACGTCCGCATTCGCGCGAGGAGCGAGCAAGGCCGTCAAAAAAAGGACTAAGACACACGAGATCCCCAGCTTGCGAAGCAGGTCTATGATTGCAAATCCTCGTGTCATTGGACCAGCCCTTCTACAGGATGCTTCTTCTCAAGAAGGGGGATTTGTGAATGGAGCCAGAAGCAACTCAATTGCTTCCGGCTCCAGTTTGTTTCTGTGCCTCCCTGAGGCAGGCAACCTCAGACTTCGCTAATCGCTAGCGCTGATGCGGGCGATTGTCGTTGGGCTTGCGGTTTTCCTGCTTTTGGGCTTCGCGCTGCTGGCGTTGCTCCAGCTTTTGCGATTGTTGGTCGTGCTTGCGGCTCATCTGATCCATTTGCTGCTGCTGGCGCCGCTGCAGTTGATCCTGGCGCTGCTGGTTTGCGCTCTGGCGGCTCATTTTCTGCTGTTCCTGGTCGTGCCGCTGCTGCATCTTTTGGCGCTCAGAATCTTGCTGGCGCTGCATTTTGTCGAACTCGCGCTGGTGTTTCTGGTCCATCGGGGAGTTCGAGGAACCGCCGTTGGATGACCGCGCGAAGGGCGGACGGTCTGAAGAGCCGCGTCCATTGTCCATCGGTCTTCCTGGCCGATCTGAGGAATTGCGTCCGTTGTCCTCCGGTCGTCCCGGACGATCCGGGAAGTTGCGGCCGTTGTTTTCCTGTCTGCCAGGGCGATTAGAATCGATGCGGTTGTCCGCGCGATTGTCAGTACGGTTTGGATTGCCGCCTCGGCTGTTCTCGAAGGAGCGGTTGTCCGGGCGATTCGGGTTACCGCGTCTCTCGTTCTCTACTGCAGCGCGGCCGTGGAATTCGCCCGCGCGTGACGACGCGGCCACGTCCGGGCGGCCATGGTTGACGGAGGCCCGGAAGCTGCGATCACCGCGAGCCGCTTCAAAGTGGCGGTTCTGTTCAGAGGTCACGGAGACGTGGCGCTCGTGTTCAGCGCGCAGTTCGTCACGGTTGGGCCGCGCGTTGATGCCGCTAGGACCGCCGTTGTAGCTGACGCGCGTAACGTTGGTGTTGTGGTTGATGACCGTCGTGTTGTAAGTGTTGTGCACGACGTTGATGTTTACGTTGGTCACGGAGCGGTTGTAGTAGTAATTCCCGCCGCGCCAGTAGCCGCCGTAGAACCCGGTGCCTGGGTAGCCGAAGCCGTAGTTAATTCCACCGTAGAAACCTACGACGGGGCCCCAGTAGCCAGCGTGCCAAGCATAGAAGCCTTCGTTCCAACCCCAATACCCAGGCGTCCAGAGCAGGCCGGGTTCAGGCGCAATCACCCACGTACCTGGAACCCAGAAGTAGTCCTCGTCCTCGTAGCTGTAAGCCCAGTAGCCAGGGGCCCAGATATAGTCTGGCCCCGGGCAAATAGGCTGCGCGTAGACCGGCAAGGCCGGAGGACCGACGCGGATGGAAACGCCGACGGCCACTTGGGCCTGCGAGGGAGCTGGGATGGCGGCCAAGAGTCCGACGGAAAGTAGCACCATGAAAACAAAGCGCGCGATGCGCATTTCTTCTCTCCTTCTTGGCGTTTGCTGGGCGTGGAGTGTCCCGGAGGGCGGCCCATCGCCAAGGATGAGCTCCTCATCTATTCTAAACACTCTATGGGAACAAAAGTCGCGGAGGATTCAGCTAAAGTGTTTAAAAGTAACGACTTAAATGGAGATAGACCCTGGCAAAGCCGCGAAACTCACGCAGATTGGAAGTTGACCTAGTTCCAGTACTCCTTTCACGGGGGCCAAATCTCGAGAGGCATGGAACCAGATAGAGTGCATCTTCTAGCCGTTCCAGGTTTTGCGATAATAAGAAGCACGGCGAGCAGCTGCAGGGCGATCGCGGCCAGTGAAATCGAGGTGAGTGAACTCCAAGGGTACTTATTCTTGGTCATGCTGGGTAGGGGCACCTCGTTTCCGTGGGAGCCCGCGAGGGGAGCGCGCGCCAAGGAACTCTACTTCAATTTATTGGCGGGCTGAGGGCGTTGTTTTTTTCTGCGCGTTATCGGCGGTGCAAACTCGAGAAAGTAGGCCCGCCGGCAGAAGAGGCTAAATGGGAATTCAACCGAGCCTTGCAACGATTCGAGAGGCCCAGAAGTTCTTGGCGAAGTACTTCGCGCCGACGCGGTTGATCGCGGCACCGTTTTTGAGCCGAAGCACCGGGAAGAATGTCTACTTGAAGCTGGAGACAGAACTGCCGACAGGATCGTTCAAAGTACGCGGAGCATATTATGCTCTGGCGCGGAGGATGAAGAGGGAAGGCGTGCGGGAAGTTGTAGCGTCGAGCACGGGGAATCACGGTGCGGCGGTGGCTCACGCCGCAAAGGCGTTCGGAATTGCGGCGCGGATTTTCTTGCCGGCGAATTGCAATCCAGTGAAGCGGGGACGGATAGCGGCGCTGGGAGCTGCGATCGTGGAGAGCGGCAGAAGCGATTTGGCGTCGGCGTTTCAGTTGGCTGCAGAGTACGCCAAACAGCCGGCTGTGTATTTCCTAAATGACGCGACGGATGCGAACTTGCCAGCCGGACCGTCGACAATTGGGTGCGAAATCCTGGAACAGCTTCCGAGGGTGACGGCGATTCTGGTGCCGATGGGAGACACCGCGTTGATTCGCGGAATCGCGGCGGCAGCGAAGCAGATTGCGCGGTACGTGAAAATCATCGGGGTGCAAGCGGAACGCGCACCGGCGTATTACCTTTCGTGGAAAGCTGGGAAGGCCGTGGGCACGGAGACCTGCGACACGATTGCCGACGGACTGGCAACGCGCACGCCGGAAGAGGCCAACGTGCGCGAGGTGATGAGTCTTGTGGATGACGTTGTTTTGGTGAGTGAGGAAGAAATGTTGCGGGCAATTGCGACGCTGCTCGTCGAGGAACACGTGGTAGCGGAGCCTGCGGGATCTGCGAGCACTGCGGCGCTGCCGAAATCGGGCGATGACTGCGGGGATTGCCCCGTGTTGATCGTGAGTGGTGCGAATATTTCGCGAGAAGTGTTGAAGAGGGCGCTCGAAAGCGATTAATAAAAAGCGAGGCGTTTCGGCTCAGCCGAAGCGCCTCGCGCGGGTTAGCGTTCTTGCGTTACTGTTGCGAACCCGAAGGCTTGCCGCTCTTTGGTGGCTTTTGCTGCTGTTTCTGTTGCTCCTGCTGTTGTTCCTTTTGGTGGCGTTCCTGCAGTTTTTGGGATTGGTCTGTGTGCTTGCGCTGCAGTTGCTCAGCCTGCTGTTGTTGGCGGCGCTGGACCTCATCCTGCCGCTGCTGATTGGCTCGGCCCTGTTGCAGTTGTTGCCGTTCCTGGTTGTGCTGGCTTTCCATCTTCTGGCGTTCCGCGGCCTGTTGCTGGCGCATTTTGTCCAGCTCTTTTTGATGTTTCTGCTCCAGCGTTGGGTTGACGGGAGCGGCATCCGGTGGCCGCAATGAAGGCGGACGGTCGTTTGCGTTCGAGCGGTTCACGTCCCGGTTACCCGGGCGATTTATTTCGTCTCGATTGCTGACGTTCGGTTTCGGGTTGGCTTCCGCGCCTTTTATTAGCGGGCCGCGACCATGGAATTCGCCGGGTCGCGGGCTGGCGGCGACATCTGGACGACCGTGGTTCACAGAAGCAAGCAAGGCTCGGTCTGTTCGCGCAGCTTCCTGATGCTGCGTTTGCACGGACGTCATAGAAGTGTGCCGCTGATTCGCTGCTTGCAGTTCCTGGGCTGTTGGACGAGCCGTTGTGCCACCTTGCCCGCCGTGGAAGCTGACGCGGTTGTTGACCGTCGTGTTGTTGTTAACAACGGTTGTGTTGTACGTGTTGTGCACGATCGTGACGTCCACGTTGGTTACTGAGCGGTTGTAGAAGTAGGTGCCCTCCTGCCAGTAACCGCCGAAGAAGCCGGTACCCGTGTAGCCGAAGCCGTAGTTCACTCCCCCATAGAAGCCGACTTCAGTTCCCCAGTAGCCCTCGCGCCATATATAAGAGCCATCGTCCCAGTCCCAATACCCGGGAGTCCAAAGCAAGCCAACTTCTGGAGGAAAGACCCACGTGCCTGGAACCCAGAAATAGCCATCGGGACCGTAAGCCCAATAGCCCGGGACCCAGATATAACCAGGTCCTGGACAGATTGGCTGGGCGTAGACAGGCAATACGGGAGGACCAATCCGAACAGAGATGCCCACGGCAACTTGTGCTCGAGATGGAACTGGTATCGCCAGTAAACCGACAGCTAGAAACAAAGAGCATGCCAAACGTGCGATACGCATGATTCCTACCTTTCTGGCTTTGTTGCTGGGAGGCTGGGAGCGACCGATAGCCACTTCTGGCCGCTTCAATAGTTAGAAACCCCTGAAGACAAGAACGGTTGCTATTGCGGGTTCCAGTACTATTTAGAAGCAATAACTTACACGGGGCGAACCCTGGTCCAATGCCTGCCGAACCGACCGTCCAACCCCTTAGCGCTTTGGACTTAGTGAATAGGCGCTGCGATCGGGTTTTTCCTGGATTCTGAAGGAAGGGCGAAGGAGACGTAGACGCCGCCGGAACGAAGTCTGTCTCTGCCGCCGCCCGCAGCAATGACGACAAACTGACGGCCGTTCACCTCGTAAGTGG
>CAZGBQ010000019.1:0-34546 GCA_964524045.1 uncultured Acidobacteriaceae bacterium | reverse complement strand
GCAACCCGATATCGCCAGCCGAAGACGAGCGCGACAACCTCATCAATGTCCTGCCGCATGCCCAATTCCTAGGGAACGGAGTCTATGAGTTCTTGCCAGCTCTTTCGCGCGGGAATGGCGTGCCAACTCCGACGCTTCGAGCCGAGTACACGACGGTGGAGCTCCACTGCGGCTCGGGTAAGGCGTTCGAAGCGGCGCTTGCCGCCGAGCAATCAAGATTGCAAGGAGAGACTCTTTGGTATCGATTGGTCGTCGGCGGAAATACGCCGCTTTATGTCCGACTGCGTCCGCGCGCAAGCTTGGCGAGCATTCTCGAAGAGAGCGCCGATCAGCCTCTTCCCGACAGAGTGAACGGCTTGATCTCGAAAATGACCCTCGAGACTCTGAATCTGCGGCCGAACATGTTGGTGAACGTTACGCCTGAGCCTGCGCCCTAAGCGGAAGGCTTTGGTGCTCAAACGTCCGCGAGGATGACATGAAGGAATCACCGCAGCAGTACACGCAACGCATTCTAGGGTATATGAAAGGTAAGCAGCATCTTGCCGTGCAAGCCGCAACGGCCAGGAAGCTCGATCGACTGATCAAGGGTGTCTCGATGGCCAAATTGCGCAGGCGTCCGGCCCCGGAGAAATGGTCCGTAAGCGAGATCGTCGCGCATCTGGCCGACGGAGAAATCGTCGGCGCCTTTCGCCTGCGGTTCATTCTCGGCTCGCCGGGAGCACCCATTGTGGCCTACGACCAGGATAAATGGGTTACCAGCGGACACTACGACAAGCGCGATCCTCGAAAATCGGTTGAGCAGTTTCGGGTGCTGCGGGAAGCGAATTTAGCGCTGTTGAAATCACTTAAGCCCGAACAGTGGAAGCTCTGCGGGATGCATTCCGAACGTGGGCAGGAATCGATCGAAGACATCGTGCGCATGTTTGCCGGGCACGATCTCAATCACCTGCAGCAAATTGAAAAGATCCTCGCAGGAAAGTGACCCTCAGTCAGCAGCGGGTTCTTCGACCAAGCTCACGGCGTCCCTGATCAGACGAAAGCGAACTTAACAAATGCGGAGCTGAGGTGATAGATTCTCGCCAGCGGTTGATGAATCACCCTTGGAAATAAGAATGAAGGCGATTTTTGTTAGCCCGCGCGGGATTCGAGCGGGTTGGCGATTTGCAATTTTTGTTTTCTTGCTTTTTGGTTTCAGCAAGCTATTTTTCTGGTTTTTGACGGCCCTTTTCCACTATCAGGAACATGAAGGATGGTTTCCGGCGGATTTCCTGCTCGATGGCGCGCTGAGTTTCGGAGCCGCGCTTCTCGCCGCGTGGATCATGTCAAAAATTGAACTGCGACCATACATGGAGTATGGCCTTCCCTGGCGGGCAATGTTCGGCAGGCAGTTCTGGCAAGGTGTTCTGTGGGGGTTTGCTGCGTCTTTACTCATGATCATCCTGCTCAGGCTGTTCGGTGCCGCAACTTTCGAGGGAGTGGCGCTGCATGGGCAAGCTCTCCTTAAATCGGCCTCGCTTTGGGCGGCAGCGTTCCTGTTGCTCGGCTTTGCCGAGGAGTTCGCTTACCGGGGCTACTCGCAGGCTACTCTTGCTCAGGGTATGGGCTTCTGGCGAGCGGCTCTTTTCCTGTCAGCCATCTTCGGTGCGGTCCACTACTTTTTCAAGCCCATGGAAAATTGGATGGACGGGCTAAGCGTGGGACTCTTCGGATTGTTCTGGTGTTTCACTTTGTGGCGCACAGGTACTTTGTGGTTTGCCATCGGTTTCCATGCGATGTCGGACTACGCGGACATGGTGCTATTCGCACAGCCGAACACGGGAAATAACGGCCACAGCCTTACTGGACACTTACTGAATATTTCTTACCGAGGGCCTGAATGGCTTACGGGTGGCCCGCGAGGTACTGAGGCGAGTGCCCTAGAGTTTTTGATCCTGGCTCTTCTGTTCGTCGCGTTTGCGCGGGCATATCCGAGGCTTGAAGCCCAACCGATGGGACGGCCGTTCGTGGATGCAACGGTAGGACGCACTAATTGATGGCTAAGTGCGAAACCGAATAGAAGGGGCTAGAGCTGGAGATGGCGCTGGACGAACTTGCGGAGCTTCTCGCGGTCTTCGTCGCGCATCTGGACGAATTCCACGCCGGAGCCGTCCTGGCCGATGTTGCGAACAACGGCGGTGAAGTTGAGCTTGCGAAGGCCAGCGCGAATTTCGAGCTTGATGGAATCGCCGATGGTGAGTTTTCTTGGTGATTCGAGATACGCGCCGCCCAGACTGATGGTCTTGACGCGAGCCAGGTTCGCCGGTGTGCCTTCGATCTGCGCGCGCAGCGGGGATTCCAGAGGAACGCGAACATAGCGGCGCTGAACAAGGTAGTTGGAACTTGACTGCGCGGGAGCGCCAAATGCGGACAGGGCCTGTTTGAACGAGGGCCGGTTCTCGATCAGGGCCAACGCGTCTTCGGCCGCTGCGCGCAGTCCGGCAGGCTCAGCGTAGGCCAGGCCTTCGCGTTTCTCTGCAAGCGTGCGGAGAAGCTCGACGGATTCCGAGGCGCGCATGCGGCCCAGCGCTTCAATGGCTTTGATGCGCACGAACTGATCGCCCAGGATTTCGTGCCCTCCGGCTGCAATTTCCATGAGCTGCGGCACGGCTGTGCTTTCCTGCGCCAGGCCGATTTGATCGATCATCATGGGCACAACCATAGGATGAGCATCGGCAAGAATCGCGGAGAAAACGAACGCGGCGCTCTGCGAAGAAGAGGAATTCGAAGGCCGCGAAAGCTCGCTCACCGCGAGATCCTGAAGATTCCATTCCCAACTGGCCAGGGCGCGCGCGAGGCCGCGAAGCAGGCGTTCGGGGTCAGCAGCAGCCAGCAGCTTGATCGCGGCGGTCACGCGCTGGCGGCGCGCTTCATACAGCCGGGTTTCCAACAGATTAAGGACCGGCACTCCAATCGTTCGCAGCAACCGTGACATTGCCGGGACAGTTTCCGCGCTGCGTGGCTCGGTCAGCAGAAGTGTCAAACGGTCAAGCAGGCGTTCCGGATCGCGTTGCAGCAAGCGCGGCAGGACCGGATCGAGAGGCCGATTTGCGAGTGCGGCGTCGACGAGCAAGAGCCAGCGATCCTGAGCAACCAGGCGCGCGCACAAGGCGCTCATGTGATCGTGTTCTTTGTCGCGCGGGGCGCGCTCGAGGCCGGTGAGGATGGATTCGAATCCGGCAAAGTCGGCGCGATTCACGGCGATGCGTCCGAGCGCCTCGACAAAAGCGGCGAGCAGCGCGCCTGGTTCAGGCGCCTGTTCTTTTTCGAGAGCCTTCAGCGCGCAACGGCTCAAGTCTTCCGGGATCTGATTGGGCCAGAGCGATTCGGTGATAGCAACCAGCTCATTGAGGCCCGCGGCGACCGAACGCCTTGCCGCAGCGTCATCCAGTTCGAGGCGGCGAGCATAATTCAAGACGATGTTGCGAGCCTCGCGCCTCGGCGCGTCCGCGCCCGTCTCCGCCAGTTTCCCCAGGACTTGCTGGAGAGCGGCCACGGGAACACACCACACGTCAGGGCCGCGCAAGACGGCGGATTTTTCCCGGGCCGGAAGATCCAGCCAGAACCGGTCGATTTGTTGCTCGCGGTGCGTGTCGGTGGCCCACGTGACCGCCAACGAGGAAAGATGCTGCGAAGCGTGCGGACCAGTGTACGCGCCGGATTCCACCAGGACGTCCGCGAAGCGGCAAAGCGCCTGCCGGACTGCAGGCGGAGTCAGCGATCCTCCGGCAAATTCCGCGCCGAGAAATTCAAGAATGATGATCTCCGACAGGCGCGTCAGATAGGGTAAAGGCTGCTCTGCCTCACTGGGAGCATACTGAGAAACAGAACCTAGCAGCATGCGCACGCTGTCGCGGCTAGCCTCTTCCATCGCTCCATGAATCGCGCGCGCCGCCTCTTCCGCGGAAAGTCCGCGCGCGGTTTCCAGGGGCGGCGTGAGCCGCGCGAGCAGACGCAGCGTGGCGACCAGATCGTCGAAGTCCGGTGGCTTGATCGGTGCATCGCCGGTTTCCCGAGGTGTCTTTCCGCCATATGCGACTAGGGCGCCGATCAAGCTTGCCAGCACAGTGTCGACTCTGCGCTCGGTTTGCGTATTGATTGAAATGCCTTCCACGCGAGTCTCCAGGAGGCGGGCGGGCCACCACGCATTGCCGCCATCAACGGCGGGTTCGTTCGATTTTAGCAACGACTCGCGCATGAGTCGCGTGAGAGTGTCGAGTTCGCCTACATGGAATTTCTTGGAGAAAGCCAACGACCAAATCCCCGCGCGCCGCAAGTCAGCGGCAAGCGCCTGCATCTCTCCCCGTGGGTCAGGCAAGTGTCCGTCTGAGACTTTGGGAGCAACAATTCCGCCGCGCTCGATGCGAATCTCCAGCCCGTTGAGAATTTCTGCAACTTGGCGCAGCGAGTCGTAAGCCCCATCGAGGCTGTCGAGTCGGCGGGGGTGGTTCTTTTCGTAGAGGCGTTCCGAGCGCAGCAGCAATTGAAAATTGCGCAGCGCGCGCTGCGCGTCGATAGATCGCTGGTCGCAGATCGCCGAAGGGGAAGATGAAATAGTCTTCACAACGCCAAGCCCCCTACCGCGTGGAGTGGCGTCTGGGCTCGCTTTGGGGGAAGGCCCGTTGTCGTTTTTCTCGACAGGCAATGTAACCCGAAAACTCAAGAGATCTCCGAATGCTTCCATGCTGCTGGCCGTATCCGCCCGACAGGCACCCTCTGTTCAAACAAGGCATGAACCCTGCCTACGAGTAAAGCAAATGGCCCTCCCCCCAGGATTAAACGTAAACCTTTTAGATTGAGTAAAAAAGGAGTACGGTTCTAGAACCAATGGCTGAGATATGTAACAAATTGTTACCTTTTCGGTAGGCTCTCCAGGCGATTCTACGGGGGCTAAGACCGTTCGTCCTAATCTGCGGGAACTAGGGGGGCTGACTCACTTTTGCCGTAATGGCTCATTGATGGTGACGGTACCGCCTTCGCTGGCTTGAACGGTCCTCCTACCGACTTGGTATCCGTTGAGCTTAAGCGTAATCGCATGTAAGCCAGTGGCAATTTGAACGCGCGAGGGAGTGAATTGCCCGGTCGAGATTCCATCCACAATGATTTCTGCACCCTTAGGATTGCTGTTGACTTGCGCCCAGGCTACGCGGCTGGCCGACTTTTCCGCCAGCTCCACATTGAGCTGCGTCTGAATATCCTTTACCTGAATCGTCCCGGAGTAAGCCTCGTGGCCCGGGAGCCTAAGCACCAGGTTGTATTGCCCAGGCGCAAGCGGCAGCGTGACAGGGGTCTGGCCGGATTGCTTAGCGCCGTTGATGAAAACGTCGGCTCCCGGCGGCTGGGTAGTGACGAGGAGACCCTTGGCCAAGGATTCGAGCTTGATCTTTTGGTCCTGCGTCTCGCCGCCTTTGATCTGCAGCGCGGTCTGGACTGACTGATAGCCGTCCTTTTGCACTTCCAAGCCGTAGCGTGAAGGATTGAGGTCGTTGAAGCTGCAAGGCGTTTCGCACTTGTTCAGGACGTGGCCCGCCGGACCGCGGAGAATCGCAGTAGCCCCGATGACGTCCGTGACGACGTGAATAGCGCCCCGGCCTGACGCAGGCACAGGATGGCTGTTTTCGTCGGAGCTGCCCGCAGCAGTCGCGGGAGTGTCGTCGTACTCGATGTGATCGATGACATGGACGCTTGCAGGAGCGCTCCTCAGGAGTTTCAGAAGCTCGATGTGCTCAGCCGGACGGAGCTCGCCGGCGAGAGTAAGCGTGTTGCCCGCCCCTTGAATTTTTGCTCGGCCTGCCAAGCCTTTCTCCGCGAGGGCCTCTTCGACACGGCCCTTGAATTCCGCGGCTTTGGGGCTGAGCGCGTTTTCTGCCTTCTTGACGAGAGTCTTCTCGGAAACAGGTTCCAGGGATTTGGGCTCAGCTTTCGAATCGGCCGCGGCGCTGCTTCCACTAGGCGCAATCTCTTGCGGCGGTTGAGAATTATCACTCGTGGCGGGATTCGAGCCAGAGTTGTCGGAGACACTTTCCGACGGAGGCGCGGCCGTCCCGGCATTCGGTGTTCTTGATTGCCTTACCTGCTCTGCATGAAGTTCGCGCGCCGCCACAAACACAGGTTTAACCTTGATAGCGCCGTAAACGATTACGCCGATGAGCAGTAACGCCACAACGATTGTGCCCACATAGTTCTTCTTCTTTGGCGGCTCTGCAACGGATGCGAGAGTTCCCGTGCGCCGGACCAAAGGTGTTTGTCCGGGGCTTGCAGCCCGGCCGCTTAGAGAGCGCACTGTCGCCATCACCGATGGATCTTCCGCCGCAAGGCCGCGGCCACTAGGAACTCCAGAAACCACGGTAGCCGCAGGTGAACCGCCGCCCATCACCATGGTCGAATTGGGATTGGCGCTGGCTGTGCCAAGCGCGCGATAGTTCCGCAAGTCTTCCAGCATGTCGCGGCAACTCTGATAGCGCTGATCCGGTTCTTTCGCGAGGGCCTGCATCACAACAGCGCTGATTCCGGGGTGAATCGAAGGATCGATTTGCCGCGGCGGAACGGGATCTTCGTTGACGATTTTATAGATAACCGTAGTGATGTTCTGGCCGGGAAACGGTTTTTCTCCGGTCAGCATTTCGTAAAGCATAACGCCCAGAGAGAAAATGTCGCTCCGGCCGTCGACCGCCCGCCCTTTTACCTGTTCCGGAGACATGTAACTGGGCGTGCCCATGACATGGGAAGTTTGCTGCATGGTGCCGAACTGGAGAATCTTGGCGGTGCCGAAGTCGGTGATCTTGACGGTATCATCCGGCGCGAGCATCAGGTTTGCGGGCTTGATGTCGCGGTGAACGACATTGCGCTCGTGAGCAAACTGCAACGCGCTGCAGGTTTGCTCCATGATACGCAGCGTCCGCGGAAGAGGGAAGGAATGGCCGCCATCGAGAAGGGCCTGAAGGCTCTTGCCTTCCACCAATTCCATGGTGATGTAGTACAAGCCGTCTTCTTCGCCGGCGTCGAAGACAACGACGATGTTGGGATGGGTAAGCAGGCCGGCGGCGCGAGCTTCGGTTTGGAACCGCGTGAGGAGTTCGGGGTGCGAGAGGCCGGTGCCTTCCTCACTGAGACGGATGGTTTTAACCGCGACGCTACGGCCAATCACCGGATCCACGGCTTTGTAGACAATGCCCATCGCGCCGCGGCCGAGTTCGCCGACGATCTCGTATCTTCCGGCTTTTGTTACCGTTTCCATCAGTTAAGCGCCACGAACCAACGTAGCGCCTTAGAAAAATCCCCAATTCGCGCGGACACACTGCACACTCAAGTTGGCCACCGCCCGAGTCACCTGGAAGCCAAGTCGTGCCAGCCGTTGCCTTGTCAACGGACACAGGTCCGCCGACACCTGGGTGCCCTACTTTGGACAGTACCCAGTGGATTTTCTGCAGGTCAACGCTACTGCAGTACTAAAGGGGCGTAAGAGGCACCTGCGGGACGTGGCCCGGAATGAGACGTTGGCTGCAAGCAAGCACTTACAGCAGAAGGCGGCGGGATAAGCCCGCCGCTTCAAGGAATACGCCGCTAATCGCGAGCCGTGGGAGGCCTTGTCGAATGTGACTTTGCCAGTCTTCCACGCGTGCCAGCTTAGCTAGAAGTCAGGAAATCTCCTTAATCTTCCTGCTGGCGAGGTGCATCCGATGTAGAGTCTTGGTGCGTTCTTCACGCGGGAGGGATGCCGTATGAAATATGACGCGATCATCGTCGGCTCGGGCCAGGGAGGTAACCCGCTGGCGTTTCGGCTGGCGGATTTGGGCTGGTCTGTGGCGCTCATCGAGGAGAAGAATCTGGGAGGAACGTGCATCAACGTAGGCTGCACTCCGACGAAAACCATGGTCCACCGCGCGCAGGTGGCGCACTACGCGCGCAACGCTGCGAGGTGGGGAGTCAATACCGCTGGTGTGAGCGTCGATCTGGCCAAAATCGTTGCGCAAAAAGATGAAGTGGTCTTGAGTTTTCGCGGAGGCAACCAAAGACGCGTGGATGAGCGCAAGAATCTGCGGCTCTATCGCGGACACGCGCGATTCGTTGCGGCGCAGCAGCTCAAGGTCGGCGAAGAGGTCATCGAGAGCGGAAAGATTTTCATCAACACGGGCGGGCGGCCAAGCATTCCGGCGATTCCCGGTTTGCGCGAGGGGTCGTTTCTCACCAATGAGTCGATTATGCAGCTCAAGCAGGTCCCCGAGCACCTGCTGGTCCTTGGTGGCGGCTATATTGGCCTGGAATTTGGCCAAATGTTCCACCGCTATGGAAGCCGCGTGACTGTCATCCATCAAGGGCCCCAGATTGTGCCGCGGGAAGATGCGGAAATCGCGGCCGAGTTGCAAAAGGCGCTGGAGGCGGAGGGTCTGCAATTTGTCTTGAATGCGCGAACAGAGTCAGTGCAGCACCAAGGCGGTTCCATCATACTTTCCTGCAAGTTGCCTGATGGCGCTAGGGAAGTGACTGGTTCGCACCTGCTGGTTGCCACTGGCCGCATTCCCAACACCGATGATTTGGGGCTCGATCAGGCGGGGATTGCCACGAACAAAGACGGCTCGATCAAAGTGAACTATCGTCTGGAAACGAGCAGCCCCGGAGTTTGGGCGCTTGGCGATTGCAAAGGCGGTCCCGCATTTACACACATTTCTTACAACGATTTTCAAATCGTATTCGGCAACCTGGTGGAAGGGAAGAATCTCAGCACGGAAAATCGGCCCGTGCCTTATTGCGTCTTCACCGATCCGCAGCTTGGCGGCGTGGGGATGACCGAGAAAGAAGCGCGCGCCAGGGGCCACAAGCTGAAAATCGGAAGGTGTCCGCTGACCTATGTTGCGCGTGCGATCGAGCGCGGAGAAACCGCCGGGCTAATGAAGATTATCGTCGACGCTTCCAATGACCGCATTCTCGGCGCATCGATCCTGGCCTCTGAAGGCGGCGAGCTGGTGCAGATTCTTGGTACGCTGATGCTGGCAAATCAGCCATACACACTTCTGAAAGGCGCGGTGTATATTCACCCCACGCTCGCCGAGGGCTTTTTCTTTTTGATGGAGGATGTCAAGCCGGCGGAGTGAAAAGGGAAACATGGAGAGCTTGAAGAACCAGCTCGCTGTAGTGACGGGAGCCAGCAGCGGCATTGGCAAAGCGATAGCCCTTGCCCTTGCGGCGCAAGGCGCGGAGCTGTATCTGGCGGCGCGCCGAACTGATTTGCTCGATGCGGTTGGCAAAGAAGTTCAGGCGTTGGGCGCGCGCGCGCGCGCCTGTTCCCTGGACCTCACCAAAGACGAAGAGATTCGCGGTCTAGGCGAACGATTGCAACGCGAAGCCAGCCGCGTGAACATCCTGGTGCTATGCGGCGGAGCCATCGCGCACGGTCCGCTCGAAAAGGCTCCTCTGGCGTACCTGGATTTGATGTACCGCTCCAACGTCCGCGGTCATTACTCGTTGATCCAGGCGATGTTGCCGCTGTTGCAAAAGGCGCAAGGACAAATCGTTTTCGTTAATTCGTCCGCTGGTCTGCGTTCGCCGGCAAACGCCGGACAGTTCGCCGCGACGCAGCACGCCTTTCGCTCGATGGCTGACAGCCTGCGCGATGAAGTCAACGGCGACGGCATCCGGGTCTTGAGTGTGTTTCCGGGGCGCACCGCTACGCCGCGCATGGAAAAACTCTTCGCCAAAGAAGGGCGCGCGTACAGGCCGGAGCTGTTGCTGCAACCGGAAGACGTGGCGGAAATGGTGACGCACGCCTTGCGCTTGCCGCGGACGGCGGAGGTCACCGACATCAGCATCCGGCCGATGCAAAAATCATATTAGCCGCAAGTCGTAGCCGGAAGCTTGACGGAATTCCGCATTTCTTTTTTCTAGTTTCGAAATTGGCCGCGCTCGCGGCATTGCTGCAGCACCGCTTCGATGAGATTCTCCGTGCGCGGCCAGCCATACACTTTGACTTGCAGTTTCTCGGCGATTCTGGCCGCGATTTGCGAAGCCATGGAGCTTCGCAAGCCCGGATCCAGGCTATCGCGCCGCTCAATAAAAGTTTGAATCAGCCGAAGCTCGTCGGCTGAGATGGCCGAGGCATCAAAAGCAGGCAGGGACTGATCGACTCTCATCTCTGCAAAGGGACGCACTCCTTCCAGTGCGGTCTCATGCACCACAACCGTTCCGGCAACAAAATCGCCCAGACGCTTGCTTTGCTTGCTCAAAAGCACGCTGAGGACGCCCACGCCGTAAAATCCGGGCAGAGAATCCACGATTCGAAGCAAGTTCCGCGCAACCGCATCGTAGGCACTGATGGGGCGGCCGTCGTCTTTCATCACCCGCAATTGCGCGTAACGCTTTCCCGGAGTCTGGCCGTTCCATATGATTTCGAAAAACGCGAAGTACGCGGAGTAAAGAAGAAAACCGGCAATGATCACGATCGCGGCAATCCATTGTTCTCCGGCTGCTCCTAAGCGCTTGATCCCGGGATACAACACGGCGAAGACAATAAAAACGACGACTCCAATCGCTACTTGAATCGCTGTGTCCGCGGCCATGGCTAGGAAGCGGCTCCCGATTCCCGCCAGCGGAAACTCCAGGGAGGTCTGCTCCGGCGTGTCGATGATAAGATTGTCGTGAGAATCCATCCGTGAGTTCACCCCGCTGGACTGAAAAACGCCGGCCCTTTTGGGAACGCTTGGAGTCGCTGGTGAAAGCGAGCGGCGGAAAAAGCGTTTCCGCTCTTTCGCCCGGACAGCTTCAAGAGCTGGCCCTATTATATCGGCAAACTGCTTCGGATCTCGCCACGGTTCGCGAAGACCCTGCTAACAGTACTCTCGCGCGCTATTTGAACCAGTTGCTCGGGCGTGCCCACAACCTGATCTACATGGGCCGAAAAGCCAAGCGCCGCGGCATCTGGACCTTTTACAAGGAAGGTTTCCCAGCGATCTTTCGCGCGACGTTCAGCGACACACTAGCGGCGTTCCTCATTTTTCTGGCTGCCGGCGTTGGTGCTTTTCTGATGTCCACGGGCGATCCGGCTTTTTCCAGGCATTTGCTAGGCCCGCACATGATCGCAACCATCGAAAAACACGAAATGTGGACGCACTCGATCGTGACGGTCAAGCCGGTTGCATCGAGCGTCATTTTGACGAACAACCTGAGCGTGAGTTTTGCCACTTTCGCAATGGGAATCACCGCTGGCGTGGGCACGGTTTACATGATGCTAGTCAACGGGCTCCTGATCGGGGTGATCAGCGCGGCATGCTGGCACGAAGGCATGAGTCTGCAGCTCTGGAGTTTCGTCGCGCCTCACGGAATTCTGGAGCTACCGGCGATTTTCATTGCGGGTGGCGCGGGCTTTGGCATCGCGCGCGGGCTGTTGTTCCCGGGCACCTTGCCGCGTCGCGAGTCGCTCGTACAGGCAGGCGCGCGGAGCGTGCGTTTGGTTCTTGGGACAATTCCGATGTTATTGGTCGCGGGTTTTGTGGAAGGCTTCGTCTCGCCTGCAGACTTGAACTATAAGATCAAATTCCTTCTATCCGGTGCGTTGGGAACCCCGCTTGTCTTTTATCTCCTCAGTGGGAGAACCTCGCGAAAGTCCGTGACAAGCGAAAGCCCCTTGGAAGCCAGTGCCATTAGATAAGGCTGCGTTCCTTCGCCAACAAATACTGATTCACTACGGCGGAAGACAGGCGCGCCGGTTCAACTTCGAGTGTCAGAGCACCTTGTTGCCGCAGCGTACGCAGCAAGACGTCGCGCCGCTGCATGATCTCCTGCGCCGCCGCATAGCGAAACATTTGATCCGGCGTTTCCGGCCGCGCTTCGAGCATCTGGCGCAACTCCGGCTGTCCGACCACGGCGAAGAGCACGAGATGGCGCTGCGCCAAATGCGAGGCGTTCTCGACGACCTCTGGAGTCGTAGCCGTTTCTGAAAGATCCGTTAGCCACAGCACCAGACTTCGCCGTTTTTGGTATACGGCCAAAGTTTCCACGGCGCGACGATGGTCGGCTTCGAGTTCTTCGCCGCGAACTTGCGCCAGCCCCTCCAGTAAGGCGCGCAAATGGCTTGGGCCGCGTCCCGGCGTCAATCGTTGTTGCACGCGGCGGCCGTAGGCCAACATGGCCACACGATCGCCTGAGTACATGGCCACTTGCGCCACCGAGAGTGCGGCCGCGATGGAATAGTCCAGCTTGCTCAGTCCCAGCACGCGGGCCCGCAACAGTCGCCCGGTATCCACGACGAGCCAGACGGTTTGGCTGCGCTCAATCTGGTACGACCTGCTGATCAATTTGCCGCGGCGCGCGGTGGCACTCCAGCAAATATCGCGCCACTCGTCGGATTCGCGGTATTCTCGCAAGCTTTCGAATTCGCGCCCCTGGCCCCGCTGGTGCGCGAGGCGCTTTTCCTGAGCCACCTGCCTGGAGCGAATCAGGTAAATTGTGTCGCGCTTGGATTCTTCGAGGTCCGGATAAATCCGCACCGTTTGTGGCATTGCTGCCGACGCCCAACGCTCGGCGAGACGTAAAGGACCCTGATATTTGAAAAAAACGCTTCCTAGGCGCGCGTCGCCGCGTTCAAGGGGCCGGACGTCGTATTCCGTGACGCTCTTTCCACCGGCGGGAACCGCGATGCTCATCCTTGGAACGTCGCTTCGGAGATTGAGGGGAACGTCGTCGAGAATTTCAACCTGCACGTAACTGTTTCCGCGATTCTGGATCTCCAGGGCGACCTTGGTTTCAACAAGGAGCTGCAATGGAGAAGCCCAAGCGCGGCGGACCTCCAACTGCTCCGGCTTTGGAAGCTTCGCGAAATCCCAGAGCCATACGGCAAGCAGCGCCGCGTCCCACGCGAACATGGCAAGAAGGTAGCGGGAATCCGCCCACGCCGGTCCGATCCAAACCAAACCAATCAGCAGGAGTAAAAAGAAACGCCGACCAAAGGCGGCTGCCATGCGCCCGGAGGTTTTTCCACGCGCGCCGGCGGCGGGCGGAACAAGGTGTCCAGGAGCGCTCATCGAGGAACTTCGACTGCCTTGATCACTTCGCGAACGACCTGGTCGGCCGTGATGCCTTCGAGGTCTGCTTCCGGCTTCAGAATCATCCGGTGACGGAGAATTGGCATCGCCGCCAGCTTGACGTCGTCGGGAATCAGATAGTCCCTCCCCTCAGTAGCAGCGACGCCTTTGGCGAAGAGCATCAGGTTTACCGCGGCGCGCGGACTCGCTCCCAAACTCACGGCCGGCCAGTTTCTTGTACGCGCTGCCAGCGAAACCATGTACTTAAACAACGCGGGCTCCACTTTTACTGCGGCGGCTTCTGCTCGCGCCGCCAGAAGCATTTCCGCGGTAGCGATTTCGAACGGAATTCTTTGCAACTCCCTGGCGTCGAATCCGTTCTGCACGTTTTGAAGGATTTGCGCTTCCTGGTCTGCCGCGGGATAGCCGATGCGAATCTTCACCAGGAAGCGGTCGAGCTGCGCTTCCGGCAAGGGGTACGTGCCTTCGAACTCGACGGGGTTTTGCGTGGAGAAAACGGCAAAAAACCGCGAGAGGTCATGGGCCGTCCCGTCAATGGTGACCTGACGCTCTTCCATCGCTTCCAGAAGGGCGGACTGGGTGCGCGGCGGTGTGCGGTTGATTTCGTCCACGAGAAGGAGGTCGGTGAAAATCGGCCCGCGGTGCAACGTAAACGAGCTGGTGGACAAATTGAAAACGTTGGCTCCGAGGATGTCCGCGGGCATCAGATCCGGCGTGCATTGCACGCGCTGAAATTTCAGGCGGAAAATCTGCGCCAGCACTTTCACAGCAAGCGTCTTGGCCAGGCCTGGAACGCCTTCGACGAGCGCGTGCCCGCCTATGAGCAGCACGAGGAACAGTTGATCCAGGGCCTCCCGCTGACCCACGATGACTTTCTCCATCTGGCTTCGCACATGCGTGGACAATTCGTGCGCGGTGCTCATTTCGTTTTCCTCACTTTTTTTTCCAAACGCCTGGTTCCAGGCGAGCCATGTTGTCAAACAGTTGCTGAACCAGAGAAAGAGCCTCCCGATCGTCTATCTCTTGACTCGGAGCTATGTGCTCGGCGCGCTCCAATGTTTCGCGAAGCCCTTCTTCCTTCCAGGCTAGCGATTGATTCGCGCTGCGAGCCAACTCGCCTGCTGTCACATTGGCAGAAAGCCCCAATTGCCGCGTCAGCAAGAACCTCAGTCGTTGATACATGGTCTGGACTGCTGCTCCGCCGGCGTGCGCCGAGGAATACAAATCGCCCAGCGTCTCTACAAATTCCACGGGCGAGAGCCGGGAAACTTTCGCCGGCGTTCGAATGGGCCCGTTTCGCCGGGAATAGGTAGCCAGAATGGCGACGAAGAGCAACGCCACTTGTACTAGCGCCCAGGGAAGCGGGGTTTTTGCAAAATAACCCCAGAGGGAACCGCGAGCGCCGTGGAAATACTCGTCCCACAAGATTCGCTTGTCGCGCGCGGGCGCGACGGAGTTCAAAAAAAGCGCGAGGTTACCAGGCTCGCTGATTCCCCCGTTGATCAATGGCGTGTCCGATCCCCACCAAATGACTTGCCCACTACCCACGCGATAGGTGACCACGGCGGCCGTGTCCCTGTCGCCATAGACGACCAGGTGGGATGCTTTCGCTGGCTGCCAGTTTTTTGGCGGCGCCATGCTGATTTCCGGGGCATTCTCGATCAGCGAAGAAGGCAGCAATGCGGGGAACTTCGTTCTGGGTTCGTAGGGGTCGGCAGGTTCAAAATTTTCGCCCTCTGGCAATAACGATGAGGCACTGAAACCGGTCGCTACTATTCTTCCCCCGCGCCTCAGAAAGTCCAGTATCCGCGCCTTCTCATCGCTGGTCGGCGGCAGCAAAGGCTCGGCAAAGATTAGGACTTCCCCAGCGGAATCTCCGTCCAGTTCCGTCGGCGAAAGCTCCCACCGTTCCACGCGGTACCCGGATTCCTGCAGCAAAAGAAAAGCGGCTTTAGCGCCGTCCCACGCGTTCGAATACGTTGAAGGAAACATGGAACCTGCGGCGCTCTTGGAGGGGGAAATCCCCGCGGACGCGAGGATCAGGCTGACCAGCAGGATGCCGGCGCCGATCAGGAGTTTGCGGTCGGCGCTATCGAGGCCTCTAGGCATCCGATTTTCTCCAACAATTCTCTTGCGCCGGTCCAGTCTGCCTCCGAGGCAGCGCGGTATCCGTACCATACGCGCTCGAAGATTCCTGTAAGGGCGTGAAGCAGCCGGTGATCGCCGGGCTGGCTTTCGAGCAGCCGCAGAGACTCCCTCGGCGTACGCGCGCGGTCCCGGCTCAGCCGCCCCAGATCTTCGAGCCGGGCAATAGCGGCCCAGTAGGCACAGTGGAGAGCCGCGCGATAGTCACCGCGCTCCGCTGCCGCAAGCGCCTCCTTCACCCACTGGCGCGCGTCGCTGGGCGTCACAGAAAACGCCGGCAGTGCAGCTCCCGCCGGCTGTCGGCTCGAGAGCCATCTCCACGTCATGAAGCACAGCGCCAGGAAGGCCAAGCCGATAGCGCCCCAGACAATGGCATTGCCTGTTTTTGCGCCCAAATGCAGTTTGGAGAACAGGCGTCTGAGCCTTTCGAAGAGCCATAGAGTGACTCTATTCAGGAAAATCTCGGTCTGGCTTGGCCCCCTCGCGTTCTGAAACTCTTTCCTGTTCAAAATACTTTCCAACCGCGCCTCGGCTTGTTTCGTGGATTCCCTTCCCGCAGAGGAGCGGGCCATTTTCTCGGCTTCTTGTTTCATGCTGTTAACGGCCAGCCGCAACTCGCGCGCGGCAGTATCGGAATTTCCGGCGTGCAACTGCAGTTCCTGAAGCTGCTTGCGAACCGGCTGCGTGGGTACTTCGATGCGTTCCTCACCAGCTTGCACAACCCAGACCCGCGGAAGGGATTCCTGAAGCTGCCGAATCTCGGAAGGCCGCTGAATCACTCCAGCACAGCGATCGAGCTCACCGCGGTATTGTTCGAGACTTAGGGCAGGGCGAGGATTGCCAGGTGCCTGTTGCGTCGCGAGAGCGTTTGCCGCGCCGGACAACCATCCCGCCACACACAGCAAAATAGCGACGAAGTGTGTCCGCTGTGAACGTAGGAACCCGGGCCGCCACATTCTCATTTTAGATCGTCGCGGCTGCGCCCTGGGATGGACTGGCTTGCAGGGAATCCATCAAATGCTGAATGTCAAAAGCTTCTTTCCGCACTCGCAAATTGTAATACATGAGGGAGAAAGCGATCGTTCCTATGGGTCCTACCAGTACTTGCGAGAGAAAGGAAGACAGATGCTGGAGGACCAGCATGCCAAAAGAAAGCGTTTGATACGCCTGCACCGCCGTGCCGGTCAGGTACGCGAAAGGTGCCTGGAAGATCAGGATCGACACGTAGGACAGAACCCAAGTCAACAAGAAAATCAGAAAAACTTGCATGGCAAAACCCTTCGTGAGCTGCATGCTTCGCTCGATCGATCCAATGGCTTTGGTGTCCTCTAGCATGGAGACTGGTACGGAGACGGCTGTCCGGCACAACAGAATCAAACCAGGGATTATCAGCAAGACGAACCCCACGCCAACGCTCAAACCTACGAGAATCAAGACGAGGATTACGCGGAAGGCCTTGCTACCCACTTTCCGGTAAGAGCCGCGTACACTGGCGGTGCGCCCCAGGTACAAATCGGACACGGCGAAAATCGTGGCCGCCTGGGCGGCGCCTACCATGAAGAGGTAGGCCAGCATAAAGACAATGCCGCCCACTACGGCTCCCGCCAGCACTCCCAGGCCTATCGCCGGAGATCCGGGCTGCGTCGACGGACGCAGGAACGCGCCTGTCTGGAAGGCCGCGAGGCAAACCTGCAAAATCAAAAGCAGCAAGAAAGGAAGAGCCATGATGCCCACGAACAGCCAGAAGTTTCTCTTGTACACGCTGAAGGTTGTGTCTAGAACCTGGCCGAGGGTCATCGGCCGGAGGGTGACTTCTGCCATTTGGACCTCCCAAGGGTTCGCGGGAATTCTGCGGATATAAACACAAAGCTATCTCCGATGCAAGAAGCTTTGCTTTTAACTCTTCGCATAATAATTGCGCTTCGAGTAAGACAGGGCCGCCAAGAATTAGCGACTTCCCTAGAATTGGCGCGGCTAATCCGTTCGGCCCAAAAGTGTTACCTATGTCTTACGTACGTTGTGTAACCCATGTCTCCGGGCCGGACCTAAGATAAATGGTGGGGCTGGGCGGATTCGAACCGCCGACACGCAGTTTAGGAAACTGCTGCTCTATCCATCTGAGCTACAGCCCCGCGCTTCCATTGTAATACTTCCCGCCTCTTCTCGTGGCGGCGAGAAAAGGTGATCAGCCAATTCGCGGGCGGATGAGAAACACAAGACCAGGAATGCAGAAACGAATAGTAGCTTACCAGTCCGCGTAGTGTGTCCCGTCCAGGGCCGTGCCCTGAGACTTGGAATGCACGTCGAAAATATTCTTGCCTCCCCAGGATGAGGAGTCCGGATCATCCTGGACCGACTGAAAATTCCATTCGGCACGGCCCGTCATGGGATCCACCGGGACGCGCCGCAAAAAGCGGACCTTCCTATCGGCGCTGGCTCCAATCGACACTCCCTTTACCAGGGTTTCCAGATCCGGCGGGTATCCTTCGCTTCCCACTTCCACGCGAATGAAGTTGCGATCAGCGTAATCCTTATACTGATCGATGGCGTTGCGCATTTCGCGGAGCGCCCGATGGAGCTCTGCTTCCTTGGGCCGCACGATGGTAAAGCGAACTACCGGCAATGCGGCAGTTGCGAGGATCAGAAGGATTGACGAGGCAATGATAAGCTCAAGCAGAGTTATGCCGCGCTGACCGCGTCCGCGGCTCGCGCTCACAGAAATTGACGTAGCAGCCCTTCGTTCACGCGAAAGAGGTCTCGTCAACGCGCGCACAATGGATCGCAGCAAACGGTTCACACCCTCAGCATAGCGCAGATTTCATGCGCAAGGCGTGGGTGTTGCGATGGCAAACACGCAACGAGCGGCATCCAAAACGACATCGTCAACGAAGAGCGGAAAGGCGGCTAGGTGACAATCGAGCTCATCTCTTGTGAGGCTTTCCAGCACGGCTGCATCACTGAATCATATTCCTGGCTGTGCTATTATCCGGCTTCCACATCCCGGCCACTGGTTTTGCCTTCCGTACTGGAGGTCCTTATGAAAAGCAAACTCCGCGTCGCGCTCATCGTTGTCGGCGTCCTAATTGTCCTGCTTCTTGTTGCGCCATTCTTGATTCCCGTCAACCAGTTCCGTCCCACCATTGAAGAAAAAGCTTCGGCAGCGTTGGGGCGCAAAGTCCGGCTTGGCGACCTGAGCCTTTCGCTGATCAGCGGCTCGCTCTCGGCCGAAAACCTTTCGATTGGCGACGATCCCAAATTCAGTTCCTCACCCTTTCTTACCGCCAAATCCCTCAAGGTGGGTGTGGAAATTCTGCCGCTGATTTTTTCCCAGAAGCTGAACATCACCGGCGTGACCATTGACACTCCTCAAATGACCCTGTTGCACAATCCCGCAGGGGTTTGGAATTTCTCTTCGCTTGGTGGCTCGGCGGCGAAGGCGGAAGGCAAAACGGCTCCTCCTTCAAAAGGTTCCACCGGCGCGGCCGATCTCTCGATTGAAAAACTGACGCTGAAGAATGGAAAGATCATTGTGGGCGCAACGAATTCACAGAAGCGCAGCGCCTACGACAATCTGAACATCTCCGCCTCTGGCGTTTCCATGACCTCCAAGTTCCCAGTCACCGTGACCGCGGATCTTCCTTCCGGCGGCAAGTTCAAGCTGGACGGGAATGCCGGCCCCGTGGATCAGGAAGACACCTCGCTCACACCGCTCAACGCCAAGCTCACGGTCAGTTCCTTAAACCTTGCCTCCACGGGATTCCTGGATTCATCGGCCGGCCTGGGCGGTCTCGTCGATCTCGACGGCACGCTTGCCTCGCGCGGCGGTGAAGCGCAGACCAAAGGAAGCGTGAAGCTTTCGAAGGCGCTCCTGGTTGCGGGCGGCTCGCCGGCGGGCGTTCCCGTTACCGTCGATTTCGATACCAAATACAATCTGCGCAAGAACAGCGGCGTGCTGAACCCTTCGGTTCTGAAAATCGGCGCCGCAGCGGCGCATCTCGGTGGCACTTATAACGCGGAGGGAGAGGTCACAGCTGTCAAAATCAAAATGGATGCCAAAGACATGCCGGCGAAAGACCTGGAGTCGTTTCTTCCTGCGCTGGGCGTCAATCTTCCGAAAGGCGCTTCGCTCTCAGCCGGCACACTCAGTTCCGATCTCGATATCGCCGGTCCTACAAGCAAGTTGTTAATTACCGGTAACGTTGGCTTGTTCAATGGAAAGCTCTCTGGATTTGATCTGGGATCAAGAATGTCGGCGGTCACCGCTCTCACCGGCCTCAAGACGGGCAGCGATCTTCTGATCGACAAACTCACTTCCGACGTGCGCATGGCGCCGGAGGGTATTAGAGCGGACAATTTTCTGGCGGTTCTTCCGCAACTCGGGAACCTCACTGGCGCGGGCACAGCCGATTCAAAAAACAATCTCGACTTCAAGATGATTGCCACGCTCTCCAAATCTGCAAACGCTGACTCCGGAGGCGGCTCAGCGGGTGGCCTGGGAGGAATTCTGGGCAAAGTTGCCGGCGGCGGCTGTAACAGCGGGATGACCGTGCCATTTCAGATCAAGGGCACCACCTCCGATCCGAAATTTGTTCCCGACGTGGGCGGCCTGGCCGCGGACATGTTCAAGTCCAAGCTCGGCTGCCTGGGAGGCGCCGGCAAAACCGCCGGCTCCACCGCGCAACAAACCCCGGCCAATGCAGTGGACGCGCTCACCGGTCTCTTCAAGAAGAAAAAGCCGTAGCGCGAGTTTCTCGGTCCAACAGACTTGTAGCCTCAACCTTGACTCTGTGGAAACTTCGCACTAGCCTCGTGCGTCTATCCGGGTGATCGGTTCTGGCTGCACTTCATCGTTTTGCGTTTAGGAGTCTCGCATGCCCTTGAAAAGGCTTCGCCCGCATCTGTCTGCGCTCTCGTTTTTCGCCCTTTTGCTCCTGTTGTGCGATCCCACGCTTCTTCGAGCACAGGGCGGTGAACCACAGTACTTTGCAATCCGTGGCGCGAAGGTCGTCCCGGTTTCCGGCCCGCCCATCGACAACGCCAACGTTGTGGTTTCTCGCGGCATCATTACCGCGGTCGGAAAGGATGTGGTGATTCCGCCGGAAGCGTGGGTGATTGATGGCAAAGGGCTGACCGTTTACCCCGGCCTCGTTGACGCGTTTACCGATGTCGGCATTCCTGCAGGTCCAGCGCCATCCGGTGGCGAGAGCGGGCCACGCCGCTCCCAGGAGCAGGCGCGTGGTCCACAAGATCGCCCTGGTTCCACTCCGTGGCGCAGCGCGGCTGATGAAGCCAGCCTTAGCGATAAGCGTATCGAAACTTGGCGCAATGGCGGTTTCACTACTGTCATTAGCGCTCCCAAAGGCGGTTTTCTCCCGGGCCAGGCGGCTGTTCTGAACCTTGCAGGGGAGCGCCCTGGAGATCTTGTTGTGAAATCCCCGGTTGCGGTTCCAGTTTCCTTTCAGGGGACCGGCGGATTCGGCGGCGGTTTTCCTGACTCCTTGCTCGGCGTACTGGCCTACGTTCATCAAGTCTGGCTCGACACCGATTGGAGCATCAAGGCCCAGGCGATCTACGAGAAGAACCCTCGCGGTGTCGCCCGGCCGCGGTACGACCGCACCGAAGCTGCTCTCGCGGAAGCTCTGGAAGATCACGCCCTGGTTCTTTTTCCCGCAAATAACTCCGTGCAAATCCGCCGCGCCCTCGAGCTCCTGGAGCGCTGGCAGGTCAAAGGCGCCATTTACGGCGGCCAGATGGGCTATGAAGTCGCGCCCGAAATTGCCGCCAAGAAACTTCCCGTGCTTGTGGATCTGAAATGGCCGGAAGCGGAGAAGGACGCCGATCCCGAAGCTAAACCTTCGCTGCGAACGCTGCGGTTCCGTGATCGCGCTCCTTCCACACCCGCCGCTCTCGCAAAGGCGGGCGTCAAGTTTGCATTTTATTCGGGAGGCATCACCGCGCCCAAAGACGTTCTCACAGCCGCCAGGAAATCCGTGGACGCGGGACTGGCTCCCGACGCCGCTTTGCGCGCGTTCACGCTTTCGGCGGCTGAGATTTTTGGCGTGGCCGATCGGCTAGGTTCCATCGAAAACGGCAAGGTCGCCAATCTCGTCGTCACGGATGGCGACCTGTTAGAGGAAAAGACAAAAATCAAGATGGTTTTTGTGGACGGCCGCAAGTTTGAAGTTCGCGAGCCGGAGAAGCCCAAGGATCCGCCTAAGGGCGACCTTACCGGAAAATGGAAACTCTCTTACACCACGCCCGAGGGTTTGGAGGAATCCACCGCCGACCTCACTATGGACAAAGACGGCACAGTCTCCGGTTCGCTCACCAGCAAACGAGGCACCGCCAACATCATCAGCGGCTATCTCAGCGCCGACAAATTCAGCTTCACCATCAACATCGTTCTCGATCAGGGCGCTACGGACGTGACGTTTTCAGGCACGTTCGATGGCACGACCTTGAAGGGTTCCATCGGCGTGATGGGCATGTCGCTCGATTTCACCGGCGTCAAACCGGGTAACCAAACCTCCGTCGCCACGGGTCTGGGAGGTTTGCAATGAGAACTTCGGCCATAGCCAACGCAACCGGTTCACGCACGCTGTTCATCTATTTCCTCCGCCTCCTTTGCTTCCTGTACCTCCCGATTCCTGTCGACGCCGCACCTCCTCCCGACGCTCGGCCCGTGATCGTGATTCAGAACGCCACTATCCTCACCGTTTCTCACGGCACCATCGAGCACGGCTCCATCCTCATCAAGGATGGAAAAATTGCTGAAGTCGGACAGTCCGTCAAAGCTCCGAAAGACGCGCAGGTGATTGATGCCTCCGGCCAGTTCGTCATTCCCGGAATCATCGACTGCCATTCTCACATCGCCGCGGATAGTATCAACGAAGGCAGCGTTTCCGTCTCTTCCATGGTCACCATGGAAGAAGTGCTGGACTCCGATGACATCGACATCTACCGCGATCTTGCCGGCGGCGTTACCTCCGCTAACATTCTTCACGGTTCCGCAAATTCCATCGGCGGACAAACTCTGGTGATCAAACTTCGCTGGGGTCAGCCTGCGTCGAAGCTCCCTTTTGAGGGTGCGATGCCCGGCATCAAGTTCGCCCTTGGCGAAAACCCAAAGCGCTCGAACTTTACTATTCCGGGCCAGCCGCGGCGTTACCCGGCCACGCGCATGGGGGTCGAGGAAACCATTCGCGGCGCGTTCAGCGAAGCCCGCGACTACAAGAAAACTTGGGATGACTACAACAAGCGCGCCGCCGCTGGTGAAAAAAATCTCATTCCGCCGCGCCGCGACCGCAAACTCGACCCGCTCGTCGAAGTCCTCGAAGGCAAGCGCTACGTTCATTCGCACTGCTACCGGGAAGACGAAATCCTGATGCTTCTCCGCGTGGCCAAAGAATTCGGCTTCAAAGTCCGCACGTTTCAGCACATCCTGGAAGGCTACAAAGTTGCTGACGAACTCGTAGCCAACGGTGTTGGCGCTTCCACGTTCTCTGACTGGTGGGCCTACAAAGTCGAAGCCTATGACGCCATCCCATACAACGCCGCGCTCATGACTCGTCGTGGCGTGGTTGTTTCCATTAACTCCGATGACGCCGAGGAGGCCACGCACCTCAATCAGGAAGCCGCCAAAAGCATAAAGTATGGCGGACTCTCGCACGACGAGGCGCTCAAGCTGGTCACGCTGAATCCGGCCCTGCAGCTTGGCATCGACAAGCGTGTTGGCACGATTGATGTTGGGAAAGACGCCGACTTGGCGATTTACAATCACGATCCCCTGAGCGCTTACGCCGTAGTTCAGAAAACGCTTATTGACGGGCGCGTGTATTTTGACCGCCAGCGCGATATCGCCGGTCGCGCGGAAATCGAAAAAGAAAAGAAGGATCTCACGGAAAAACTGAAGAAAGCCGAGAAGAAACCAGAAGAGAAGAAGCCAGACGAAAAAAAGCCTCCGGAAAAGAAGCTGGAAGACAAACCAAAACCGCCGTCCGGCGATAGCGCGCAGGCCCCCCGGTCTAACGCCTCTCTTGCGAGAGGTGCGCAGTGAGGAAGACTTCCGCCGCTGTTCGTCGATTCCTTCGCCTCTTTTGCTTTGTTGATTTTCTTTGCCTCCTTCTTTTGCCGCAGGCTCGCGCCCAATCGGCATCCTCAGGTGTCTATGCCATCACCCACGCCAAAATTTTCACGCTCGCCGGTTCGCCGATTGAAGACGGCACGCTGGTTATCCGCGACGGCAAGATTGCCGCCGTCGGCGCATCCGTAGAAATTCCCGCGGGCGCGTCGGTGATTGACGCGAAGGGCTTGCAAGTCTATCCAGGCCTGTTTGACGCCGTTACGCAGATGGGCTTGCGCGAAATCGGCGCCGTTGGTGCCACGGTGGACTCCGCGGAAACGGGCAATTACAACCCGGACGTAGTCGCGGCCACGGCGGTTTCCCCTTCGAGCGAGCACATTCCCGTTACCCGCGCTTCCGGGATTACCGAAGTTCTTGCGGTGCCTGCCAGCGGAGGCCTGGATTCTTTCAGCGGCCAGGGCACTCTTGGTGGCCAAGCCTCCGCGATCCATCTCGCCGGCTGGACCATCGACGAAATGCTGATCAAGAAAAGCGTTGCCATGGTGCTCAATTGGCCTGAAATCCAGACCGAGACGTTCGACTTCTCCACCTTCACGCGCAAGGAAAAGCCTTATACCGAGGCTAAGCAGGAGTACGAAAAGCAGGTGAACGAACTCACGGACTGGATTGAACGCGCGCGGCATTATGCTCAGGCGATGGAGAAAGGCTCCGTCTCGAAATACGATCGCGACTTGAAATTGGAAGCTCTCGCGCCCGTCGTCCGTGGCGAACTTCCCGTCCTCGTCTTCGCCAATCGCGCTCGCGACATCCGCAACGCCGTTGAATTCTGCGACAAGCAAAAACTGCGAATGATCCTTGCTGGCGGCGAAGAAGCGTACAAGGTTAAGGACCTTCTTCGTTCGAAGGAGATTCCCGTCATCCTTCGTCCCATGCTCTCTCTGCCGGAAGAGGAAGACGACCCTTATGACCGCGAGCTCTCTCAGCCGGCGGAACTCTCTGCGGCTGGCGTGAAGTTCGCCATCGCCAGCTTCGACAACTCCTTCGCACGGCGCTTGGGTCAAAATGCCGCCAACGCCGTTGCCCATGGCTTGGCGTACGACGAAGCGCTGCGAGCCGTCACCATTGCCCCCGCGCAAATTCTCGGTCTCTCCACCCAGATCGGCACGCTCGAGCCGGGCAAACTTGCCAATGTCATTGTCACTAACGGCGACCCGCTGGAACTGACAACCGACGTGAAGTACCTGTTCATAAGGGGCCAGCTCACCTCCACCGAGAACAGGCATCACCGCTTGTACGAGAAATACCTGAACCGGCCAAAAACCCAGTAGGATAGGAACTTCCCGAACGGCTGCCAATGTGCCGGACGCTGAATTTCGCGAAACTTTTGTTTTGATTCTGCGTTCCTAGTGATGAGCACTATGCGACGCCTCTTCTGCTTCTCATTCTTAGTGTGTCTGCTTGGACTGACTCCTCGCCCAGCTTGCGCGCAGGAGCCCGCGAAAATCGCGGCGGAGTACGTCAAAGCCGCTGGCGGCGCCCGCGCGCTCTCCAAAGTCCAAACACTGGCGCTCGAAGGAACTTTCACAACTGAAGACGGCAAGTCGGGTACTTACACCTTCAACAGCAAATTGCCCAATCGTTATTACAGTGAACTGTTGGTGGGCGAGCAAAGTCTCATTGAAGCCTACAACGGCAAGTCCGTCTGGCATCGCACCGCGGCGGGAGAACTCGGCACAATGGTTGGCACGGAGGGCATGCAACTTGAAGCCGCTGCCCGGTATTACAACTCCCGGCTCGTTAATCCAAAGAAGGAGAAAATAGCTCTCGCCTTAACTGGGAACATCCAAATTCGGGGCAAAAGCGCCCTCGGACTTGAGGTGACCTCTGCTACCGGTATCAAGCGCCAGGTCTTCTTCGATCCGCAAACGCACCTCATTGTGGAGGAGGCTGCGACGGTCGGCGGCGTCCCTGAAGAAATTCTGTACGACGACTACCGTGCTGTTGACGGTGTGAAGCTGCCGCACAAAATCGAGCTGCACCGCGACGGGGCCAAGTACGCCATTGCGGTGAATCGCGCTGCCGTCAACGGCACAATCGGTGAGCGCGTCTTTGATTTTCCGATCAAGTCACAGGTGAAGCTTCCAGATCTCAAAGCCCTCTTCAAGGAAATTGACGACAACCAGAAAGCCATCGACAAGATCAAGGAGAACTACACGGGAACGCGCATGGAAGAAGAAACGGAATATGAAGGCGACGGGAAAGTGAAGAAGCGCGAACTCACCGAATATACATTCTTCTATCTGGATGGCGACGAGATCTCGACGCGTGTGAAGAAAGATGGCAAACCGTTGAGTGATGAAGAGCAGAAGAAAGAAGACGAAAAGACCCGCAAACGCATCGAGGAACATCAAAAACGCCAGGCCAAAAAAGAGGCTAAAGAAGAGAAAGCCAAGGAAGAAGGGAAGAGCGAAGAGAAAGATGAGCCGGGGATCGAAGTCTTTCTCCGCGCTTGCCAGTTTGTGAATCCGCGTCGCGAGCGCTTCCGCGGGCAGGACGTATTAGTGTTCGATTTCGAGCCCAATCCGGAATTCAAGCCACGCAAATTGGCGGAAAAGGTCGTTCAGAAACTCGCCGGCGTCGTTTGGGTCGATGAAAAGGCCCACGACGTCGCTCGGCTGGAGGCTAATTTCGTGGGCGACGTGAAGATTGCCGGCGGTTTGCTCGCTAACGTCCAAAAAGGAACGAGTTTCGTCTTTGAGCAGGCGTATATCAACAGCGAAGTCTGGCTGCCCACGTATATGGAGGCGCACGTCGGCGCCCGGGTTTTGCTCGTGAAAGGATTCAAAATCAACGAAGTGATTCGCTATTCCGATTACAAGAAATTCAATGTAGAGATGCTCTCCACAATCTCCAACCCCAAGGGGGCAGATGCGGGCTCTCAGCCACCCATCAAGCCTCGATAACTCCGATACTGGAACAGCAATTCAGCTCGCAGCGACAGGCCGGTTCAGCGTCTCGCGCACTCGTTGCGCCAGCGCTTTTGGCGTGAACGGCTTCTGCAGGAAAGACAGCCCTTCCTCCAGCGTTCCATTTTCCGCAATGACATTGTAGGTGTACCCGGACATGTACAGTACGCGCAGATGTGGATGGCGCGCCGTCAGTTGCCTGGCTAGGTCACGACCGCTCATTCCCGGCATCACCACGTCCGTCAGTAGGAGGTCGATCTTTGGAGCGTGCAGCCCGGCGAGCCTCACCGCATCCTCGCAATTCTGCGCCTCGATCACGGAATAGCCTAGCTCCGAAAGCGAAATGCGCGCCAGTTCTCGCAGTTCAGGCTCGTCTTCCACAAGCAAAATCGTCTCTTCGCCAGCGCTGCTGCACCACTCGACGGGTTCGGTTCTTTCCAGCTCCACGACTGCATCTTCAACGCACGGCAGATACACTCTGAAGGTCGTGCCGATCCCCGGCTCGCTTTGCACCGAGATGTGCCCGCCGCTTTGCTTCACAATGCCATACACGGTGGACAGCCCTAGCCCTGTCCCCCGGCTGCTTTCCTTCGTTGTATAAAATGGCTCGAAGATGTGGGCCACTGTGTCCGCGCTCATGCCCACACCGGTATCCGTCACGCTGAGCATCGCATAGGGCCCCGGTTTGACGGTCCATTGCTCGTGCGGCATCGTCGAGTCCAGTTCCACGTTGCTGGTTTCGATCAGCAGCTTGCCGCCATTGGGCATGGCGTCGCGCGCATTGACGAGGAGGTTGAGCACCACCTGCTCGATTTGACCCGGGTCCGCTTTCACGACCCCCAGATTCTTGTCCACCTGCGTTTTCATTTCAATCGTTTCGCTCATCAATCGCCGCACAAGCTTGTCCATATTCAAAACAATGCTATTCAAATCCAGCACCTTCGGCTTCAAAACTTGCTTGCGGCTGAAGGCGAGCAATTGCCGCACCAGAGTGACCGCGCGCTCCGCTGCGTCTCCAATGCGCTGAATGTTTCCGCGAAGTTCCGGCTGTTCCGTGCTGCGGCTCAGCGCCAGCTCGACGTAGCCTTTGATAATCGTCAGCAGATTATTGAAATCGTGCGCCACGCCGCCGGCCAGCCGCCCTACCGCCTCCACACGGCGCGCTTGCTGTAATTGATTTTCCAGCACGCGCCTCTCGGTGATATCGACGATGATTCCTTCCATTAGCGGATGGCTCTCGCTCCCCGGCACGAGAACCGCGTTGTCACTGACCCAGATGATTCTCCCGTCTTTTCTTTTGAGCCGGTACTCCGCTTGAAATCGTTTCGCGGTCGCGCAGTTTATTTCCGCAGCTTCGATGATCGGATGGTCTTCTTCCGGAACCAAGCGGACCCATTGCTCCGAATCAGCCAGCCATTCTTCTTGCGTGTACCCGAGAATCGTTTCCACTTGCGGGCTCACATAGATCCATGCACCATGGAACCCGACTTCGGCGATATAGCTGACCGCGGCCACCTGCTCGACGAACATTTTGTACTTGGCTTCGGTTTCCGAACGTTCCCGCTCTGCCGTCAACCGTTCGCTGATGTCCCGCGCCACGCATACAACTCCCCCTTGCGCCATCCCTGTAACAGACATCTCTACGGGAATCCTCGAGCCATCTCGTCGGCTCAGAGAAATTTGGTCCGACCATCTCCCGGATCGCTCGAGCGAAACTCGAACCTGATCTTCGAGCAGCGCCGCGTCTTTGGCGTCGTAAACCTCGCGCCAACTCTTCCCGACTACGGAAGATACATTCTCGAATCCCAACATTTTGGCGAAAGCCGAGTTTGCATAGAGATGTTGGCCCTGATTGTCCAGAATGGATATTCCATCGGCCGCGGAATCCATTGCCAGCGCGTGCGTCAGCGCTTCTACCGCGCTTTTGGATTCGCGGAACTGGCTGATTCCCAGCCGCGCCGCGTAGCAAAGAATAGAGACCCCGAGCAGCGAGTAGCGCACCGCGCGCCACTCCGCTCCCATTTGCGAGATTTGCAACAGAATAATCAGCGGCGCGAGCGCGAGAGTCGCGTTCGTCAGCATCAGATCGCCGAATCCCCTGCGCCGCAAACGAGAGATAGCCTCTCTGCGAGGAAACGGCTGCCAGAACGCAGCCCACAAGGCTACAGCGAGCAGTGGCAGCGTCCAGGCCAGATCCAGGAGCGTGCCCGTCGGGCTGGGTTCGATGGACTGCCGGTAGTCAGCAAGAGTCGCGCAAACGGTGTAAAACAGTAGATAAAGCGTAAGGCCCGCATACAGCTTGCGCACTCCTTCGGCGCGCGCACGCAAAGTTTGGATAAAGCCGAGCACCACGAGCACGATGTCTTCGCCCGTTTCTACGCGGATTTCGCGTGACAGCGCGGCACGGCCGTCAAAATGGTGCGCCGGCAGGTAGTAGAACCCGGCAAAAATCAGAAAGAAGACAATCGCGATCTGAACGAAATCCAGAGCCGACTCAATATCAAAGTTCGGCGCATCCTTGTCTTCGTCCAGGAACAGGGCCATGGCAAAGAAGACGCCTTGCAGGCCGAACAGAAAACGCACCACCGATCCTGTCGGCGGCTCCGCGTGCAGCGCCACTTCGTAGTACATCCAGCCGAGGTTTGCCAGGCCCCACATCGCCACGCCTGTGCCCACCAGCAGCCAGAAGGGCCGGCTCAAGCCGTGTCCGCGGCGGTGCGCGCCAAAAGCCATCACCGCAGCGAAGCCGCAGGCAAGAATTTGCAGAAGATTGGCTAGAAGTGATCCTGTCGTGGAAGTCTCGAGCGTCGCCGCTTCGGAAAAGTGCAAAGCGACGATAACCGCCGCGAGGATGAGAGGCTTACGGGACAATCCTTGCTGCGCTTTCGCGTTTCTAGTTGAATTTATCGCTTGGATCTATTTTAGGAGAATTCGTATACGGCTTTCCGCAAGCCCTGAAAAGCTGTGCTTTGCATGCTACCGCGGGGCAAGCACTTTGAATCGAACATTTTCTTGCCCGGTAAGCAATTCGCTGCTATCGGCCTTCAAAAGGGTAGCGGTCCTGAGCCTGGACCACGGCAGCCACGTTCCGCCGCAACGCAATGGTGTTCACCGGCGCGCGCTTCCCAAAGCGCTTCAGCACCGCCATCTGCGTGATCAGCATGTCCCCCTCATGCACCGCAGCGATGGCGCGCTTGGCCTCGTGTTCCACGCGCTCCGCGGCGTCGCTGATGAAAGTGCGCGCGGCGTCAATCATAGTTTGCGAAGCCGCCTCGCCCTTCGCCGCCGCCGCTCTCTTTGCGCGCAGCAGGCACGATTCCATCGCGTAGATTTCCATCACCATGTTCGAAAGCGCGCCGATCAATTCCTGCTCGTCTGCCAGCTTTTCGCGGAATCTTTGCACCGCGCCGCCCGCCGCTTGCAAAAACATCTTTTTTGCGTTCGCTACCACGCGCGTTTCATCGCCCAACGGGCCTTCCGGCGTTTCTTCAAACGACGGCCCGGCGAGAATTTCATCCGCCAGTTTCATGGCCGCGGGAATCAGCGGCAGTTGCCCGCCCATCGCGCGCTTCATCAGCATCTGGATAATCAGCATGCGGTTGATCTCGTTCGTGCCTTCGAAGATGCGGTTGATGCGCGAATCCCGGTACGCGCGGCAAACGGGATATTCTTCGTGAAATCCATAGCCGCCGAAAATCTGCACGCCTTCGTCCACCACGAAGTCCAGCATCTCGCTGCCGTACACCTTGGCGATCGAGCTTTCAATCGCGTACTCCTCGAGCACTTTCATCGTGTTCTGAATCTTATCGCCCGAACCGGCCGCCGCAGCCATCGCTCCTTCGATGTTTCCCGCTGAGCGGTACACCATCGATTCCACAGCGAAGATTTCGATAGCCATCTCCGCAAGCTTTTCTTTCATCATCCCGAAGTCGCCGATCTGCTTCCCGAATGCTTTGCGCTCTTTTGAATATTTCGAAGCCGTCGCCAGCACGTGCTTCGAGCCGCCCACGCACGACGCCCCCAGCGTGAACCGGCCAGCATTTAAGATGTTGAACGCTACGATGTGCCCGCGCCCGATTTCGTGCAGCACGTTCTCTTTCGGCACCTTGCAGTTTTCCAGGAAAATCGGGGTCGTCGAGCTGCCGTGAATCCCCATCTTGTGCTCTTCGTTGCCCGGCTTGAATCCCGGGAACATGCGCTCGACGATGAACGCCGTGAACTTTTCGCCGTTGATTTTCGCAAACACGATGTAAACGTCCGCGAACCCGCCGTTGGTGATCCACATCTTTTGCCCGTTCAGGATGTAGTGCGTGCCCTCGGCGTTCAGCTCCGCGCGCGTCAGCGAATTCTGCGCGTCCGAACCCGCCTGCGGTTCGGACAGGCAATACGCGCCAATCCATTCGCCGGTTGCCAGCTTCGGCAAATATTTCTTCTTCTGCGCTTCGGTGCCAAAGTACACGATGGGCAGCGTCCCGATCCCTGCGTGCGCTCCGTGCGTCACGGCGAAGCCGCCGTAAATCGAGAGCTTTTCCGTCAGCACCGTCGTCGCAATCTTGTCCAGCCCGGCGCCGCCGTATTCTTCCGGCACGCCGCCGCCCATGATCCCCAGCTCGCCGCCTTTCTTGACGAGCGAGGCCATTACACCAGGCTTCTTGTCTTCCAGGTCCTTCACCACCGGCAAAACTTCCTTGACCACAAATTCTTCCGCCGTCTGGCCAATCAGCTTCTGATCGTCCGTCAAATCAGCTGGCGTAAACACGTCGCTTGCCTGCGGCGATTCCAGGAGGAAGCTCCCTCCCTTCGCTGCGGGCTTAGTCAGAGTCGCGGTCGCCATGGTCGTCTCTCCTTGCGAGGCTGCTCAGGCTTTACTTCAAAAAGTCCTTACGGCAGGCCATAAGAAAGATCTGATCCAACTCTCTTTATTTTACTCCCAAAATCCTTCCGTAAACGGACTCTTCGCCTTTCACGTACAGAAAATGGTATAAGAATCGTCGTCGGTAGGGTACGCAGCTAGACTGAATCTCATTCTCGTTTTGCTATCACCCACCGATACTGGTTCGATTCCAGACTTGTGAAAAGGTCACCGCGCCCTGCAAGGTGGGACCCGCTTTCGGGCAAATCGGAGTTTGGCTCTGTGGGTTAAGACCCCCGCTGAACCTCGGTGGTTCCACCATGCAGGGTCTTAGAGGTCACCAGCAAATGGTCGAATTACTTTGGGTGGTCGTTCTTGCCGCGGTCGTCTTGATCGTCGCCTTCAAAGTGATCGGGATCAGACGCGTCACCGTTTACGAGTATCAAAGAGCACTGAAGTATACGAAGGGCCGCTATTCGATTACCCTGAACCCCGGCCAATATTGGATCATGTCCACCTTCTCTTCGATAGTGCCGGTCGATATTCGGTCGCAATTTGTTGCGGTTCAAGGGCAAGATGTCTTGAGCGCTGATGGTGTGACGCTGAAAGTTAGTCTCGCGGCTGAATTTCAGGTCGCTGATCCGCATGTAGCCGTGAACAAGAATGCTAGCTTTCATAACAGCTTGTACCTAACCCTCCAAATGGCCGTCCGCGAGATTGTTGGCAAGGAGAAAATTGACAGTCTTATTGAGAACCGCGCTGGTTTCAGCGCCAAACTAGCTGAGTTGAGCTCGGGGAAAGCCACGGAATATGGCTTGAAGCTCATTTCTGCAGACATAAAAGACATTATGTTTCCGGGCGAAATGAAAAAGGCATTCGCGCAGATTGTAAAAGCACAAAAGGATGGTCAGGCTGCGCTGGAAAAAGCTCGCGGAGAGACGGCAGCCCTTCGGAGCCTGGCCAACGCCGCAAGAATGGTGGATGACAATCCCAATCTTCTTCAGCTGCGGGCGCTTCAGGCGCTAGCTGACAGTTCAGGAAATACAATCGTTCTAGGGCTGCCGAACGGTGCCATTCCTCTAACGAATCGGAGTGAGAAAACCTCGGCGCCCCAACGAAACAAGCCTAAAGACGAAGACTAATCTCGGAGCGAATCCCATGCGCAAAGTTCTCTTGCTGGTCCTATTTGTCACCGTTACAGTCGCCGCCATCGCCCAGCAGAATTCGCCCGCCTCCCACTTCGACGGCAATTCCTGGTGGGCGCACGTCAAATTTCTCGCCGACGATTCGCTCGAGGGTCGCAACACCGGCAGCGAAGGACTTAAAAAGGCGGAGGCTTACGCCATTGAGCAGCTTCAGAAAGCCGGCCTTGAGCCCGCCGGTGTCAATGGTTTTTATCAGCCCGTCCGCTTCACTCAATTTCAGGTGGATGAGTCCAAGTCTTCCCTCGCTCTGGTCGCGAAGGGCCAGTCCACTCCTCTTTCCTTCGCCGACGACGCCTTCCTCAGCTCGCGTGCCACGCGCGCCAGCGTCAATCTTGGAACCCATTTGGTTTTCGTCGGTTATGGCTTGAAAATCCCCGAAAAAAATCTCGACGAACTTACCGGACTCGACCTCGTCGGCAAAGTGGTAGTTTTTCTCGCCGGTTCTCCTGCAGACATTCCTACGGCCCTAGCCTCGCACTACCAGACTCCGGCTGAGCGCTGGAAATCACTGCGCGCCGCTGGCGCCATCGGAGTAATCAGCATTTTGAATCCCGCCTCCATGGACATTCCCTGGTCCCGCATTTCCGCGAACCGCAACGAACCCTCCATGGACCTTGCCGATCCTGAGTTCTTCGAAACACAGGGACAGCAGCTCGGTGTCGCTTTCAATCCTGCCTCGGCGGAGAAACTCTTCGCCGGTTCCGGCCACACCTTCGCGGAAATCGCCGCGCTCGGCAAAGACCGCAAGCCGCTGCCACACTTTCCGCTTGCTGTTTCTCTGCAGGCGAACGCGGCCATTCAAGCCACTTCCGTCGAGTCCGCGAACGTCGTCGCCAAACTTCCTGGCTCCGATCCCGCTCTCAAGGACGAATTTGTGGTGCTCTCCGCGCATATCGACCACGTCGGCGTCGGTGCGGCCATCAACGGCGACAAGATTTACAACGGCGCGATGGACGACGGTTCCGGCAGCGCGCTGGTTCTGGACATGGCCGCGAGCCTCAAGACTCATCCCGAGGCTGCGAAGCGCTCCATCCTTTTCCTCCTCGTCACCGCAGAAGAAAAAGGCCTGCTCGGCTCAAAGTATTTTGCCGCGCACCCCACTGTTCCGATTAAATCCATCGTCGCCGACGTCAACGTAGACATGTTTCTCCCCATCGTTCCACTGAAAATCCTGAGGATTCAGGGCATCGCAGAGTCCGACCTCGGCGAGCGAGCAGCGGCCGTCGCGCAATCCTTGGGCATCAAGCCCATAGCCGATCCCGAACCGCTCCGCAATGCTTTTATTCGGAGCGATCAGTACAGCTTCATCAAGAAAGGCGTTCCCGCCGTGAAAGTGGATGTGGGATTCGAACTTGACACGCCCGAGCAAAAGATTTTCAAGGATTGGCTCACGAACCGCTACCACGCGCCTTCGGACGACGTGAACCAGCCTGTCGATCTGCAGACCGCTGCCGGCTACGAAGAGTTCACGCGCCGCCTGCTCCTCGAAACCGCCAACACCGCCGCGCGTCCGCAGTGGAAACAGGACTCCTTCTTCCGCCGCTACGCCGCCAATTAAACGAGCTTCATCCTGATCAATTCGCTCGGGCACGAGCTCCTGGACTACGCGATTTTCCACGCTCAAGTCGATGACGTCGCCGCATCTCTGAAGAAAGCGGGAGCGCTTGGCGCGAAAACGCTCGTCCCGTCTGGCGACATTCCCACTGGAACATTCGCCTGGATGCAGGATCCGGAAAGCGACACCGTCGACCTGTGGAAAAACAAGTGATTGGTGACTGGTGATCGGTGAATTGTGACTGGCGACTCGTACCTCTAAAACGTGAGTTGGAGATAACTCAAGTCCTTCCCCTTGGAATTCCAGATGAATTCGTGCGATCCCGCTGGGACCCAAATCACATCGCCCTCCTTGACCTTCTTTACAGGTGCGTTTAGGGGCTCGCCCTGAATCTGAGTTTCTCCGAGAAGAACGATTAGGAATCCGACACGTGGGCTAATGCTGGCTACGTTCAAGGACGGATCGAGCCGGACAAGGTCAACTGCTGTTTCTCTCGTCTCCAGCAAAGGCTCCGTATGGAGCGATGTAGAGGGCGTGGTTGATTTCGGGCAGTTACCTACCGGGGCGATAAGAAAGATTTGGGCGCAAAGGTTTTTCGGTTCATCCTGGAGTTTCAGCAGTTCGATGGTGATGTTGCGGAAGGGAGCGTCGCTGAGGTTGCGGGCGACGT
>CAZGBQ010000018.1:27040-35110 GCA_964524045.1 uncultured Acidobacteriaceae bacterium | reverse complement strand
ATTACACATCCAATTCTTGCGTTTTCAAGGAACCAGCGTCAGCATCTCATAGTGTCGAGTTCCGATTAGCGGGAAAGGAAGAGCTGGCGCAGCGAGCAAGACCCGGCCCGCACCAGCAAAATCTTTTCAGCGTCAATGTCAAATCTGAAAAGTCATTTGGAGGAATCATGGCAACGACAAAATTCGCGATCGCACCAATGAAAGCGGCGCAAGTCCCCAAGCCGGGCGCAGAATTCGAAGTCGTCGAGCGCGAGATCCCAACGCCGATTGCAGGACACGTGCGCATCAAGGTGCAGGCCTGTGGCGTCTGCCACAGCGACGTGCTCACGAAAGAGGGCGCATTGCCTGGAATTCAGTATCCTCGTGTTCCCGGACATGAAGTAGCCGGCATCATCGACGAACTTGGTCCGGGCGTTACTTCTTGGGCGAAAGGGCAGCGCGTCGGCGTCGGCTGGCATGGCGGGCAGGACAATACATGCCCCTCGTGCCGCCGCGGAGATTTTCGCAATTGCAAGAATTTGAAAATCCCGGGCATTAGCTATGACGGCGGATACCAGCAATACATGGTTGCGCCCGTGGAGGCACTGGCAGCGATACCGGAAACTCTAAGTGCTGTCGAGGCAGCGCCCCTGCTCTGCGCGGGAATTACCACCTACAATGCGCTGCGGCACAGCGGCGCAATGCCCGGCGACCTAGTCGCGGTTCAGGGTATCGGCGGTCTGGGCCACCTCGGAATTCAATTTGCGAGCAAGTTTGGCTACAAGGTCGTGGCAGTCGGGCGCGGGTCCGAAAATGCGGCGCTCGCAAAGAAGCTCGGAGCAAACGTGTACATCGATAGCAAAGTATCGAATGCAGCGGCGGAACTGCAGAAACTGGGCGGTGCGCAAGTCATTCTGGCGACAGCCCCAAACTCGAAAGCGATGTCCGCGCTGATCGACGGCCTGGGGCCGAACGGCAAGCTCGTGGTCGTGGGTGCGTCCTTCGAGCCCATTGAGGTCACGCCCGCACAACTCATTTTTGGAGTTCACAGCATTCAGGGCTGGGCCGCGGGAACACCCGCCGACTCCGAGGACACACTGCGCTTTGCCGAACTATCCGGCGTGCGCCCGATGATTGAAACCTATCCGCTCGAAAAGGCCGGCGAGGCTTATGCGCGGATGATGAGCGGTGAGGCAAAGTTTCGCGTCGTCCTGACCATGTGACCAAGCCCATAGAGTGGTTTCAATCAAAATATTTGTGAGAGAGACGAGAACAGGTGAAAAGCAGTTTCGAGTGTGGTCAGGAATTGGTGTCCTTTACCTCTGGTCTCGGCGGGACTATCCTGAGATCTGACCCATGAACCGCGTCTACCTTGATTACAACGCCACGACGCCGGTCGAAGCTGAGGTTCTCGGCGCCATGCAGCCCTACTTCTCGGGCGACTTTGGCAACGCATCTTCCATTCACACCTTCGGCCAGAAGGCTCGGGCAGCAGTGGAAACCGCCCGTGAACAGGTTGCCGCGCTTCTTGGAGCGCGTCCCCAAGAAATCATCTTTACCAGTGGGGGTACCGAATCCGACAACCACGCCATCTTCGGAATCGCTGCTTCCTCCTCAACTTCACCCGCCTCAAGACCACATGTCATCACCACGCTCGTCGAACATGAAGCTGTCCTCAACGCGTGCCAGGCACTTGAGAAGCAAGGCGTCGACGTTACTTATCTATCCGTGGACCAAGATGGCTTGATCGATCTGGAAGATCTCCGCCGCGCGCTCCGGCCGGAAACCGTGCTCATCACCATCATGCACGCTAACAATGAGCTCGGCACCGTTCAGCCGCTCGAGGAAATCGGCCGCATCGCCAAAGAAGCGGACGTGTACTTTCATACCGACGCCGTGCAGTCCGCGGGGAAAATCCCCGTTGACGTAAATCAGCTTCAGGTCGATTTGCTTTCCCTCTCCGGCCATAAACTTTATGCGCCGAAGGGCATTGGCGCACTATACGTTCGTGGCGGAACTCGTGTGCGTCAGCTACTTTATGGCGGCCACCACCAGCGCGGCTTCCGTCCCGGCACGGAAAACGTCGCCGGTATCGTTGGCTTCGGGAAAGCCGCGGAAATTGCGCGCGCATCGCTCGCGCACGACGCCCGGCGCCTCAGCGCGCTCCGTGATCAGCTCGAGCATGGCCTTCTACACCGCGTGCCCCATTCGCGCATCAATGCTGGCCGGGCGCCGCGCACTCCCAACACGACCAACCTTGTTTTTCCGGGCATTGAGGGAGAAGCGCTCCTCATCGCTCTCGACCTGAAGGGTCTCGCCTGTTCCACTGGCGCCGCCTGTTCTTCCGGCGCCGTTGAACCTTCGCACGTCCTGACCGCCATCGGCATGCCTCCGGAAGAAGCTCGCGCTAGTTTGCGCTTCAGCCTCGGCCGTCACACCACGCAGGCTGATATCGATTTCGCTATGCAGGTCGTTCCCGTCGCCGTCGCCCAGCTGCGCCAGCTTTCTCCTACGTATCAAAACGAGGCAACTGCCAAGACCTAATCGAGGGCTACGGTTCCGTGATTTCGAGCGAAGCGAGACCGCCTCCTCTTCGAGTGGGTTTTTGCGAGGAGAAATCCCTCTTCTTCGTCTGCAAGCAGAATCCGCTACAATGAAAGCGTGCCCATGAACGCAGTAACGCAATTTGACACGCTCCCCGAACGCACGGAAGTACAACGCGGGCTCGTCGCCGTTGCCATGTCTGGTGGCGTCGATTCCTCCACAGTCGCGGCGCTCCTCCAGCAGCAAGGGAGTGCCGTCGTCGGCCTGACCATGCAGCTCTGGAACCAGCGCCGCCTGCCCGAATTGCAGGGCGACGGCCCGGCGCAACATCGCTGCTGCTCGCTGGACGACGTCTACGACGCGAAGGCTGTGGCGCGGCACCTGAATTTCCCGCACTACGTGGTCAACTTCGAGGAGCAGTTCGAGTCGCGAGTGGTGCGCCCGTTTGTGGATCAATATCTTGCCGGGCGCACACCCATTGCGTGCACGAATTGCAATACCGACGTGAAGTTCGAGCCGCTGCTACGCATGGCGCGGCAAATTGGCGCCGAGCGCCTCGCGACCGGCCATTACGCGCGCATTCGCAAAAACGAGGAAACCGGCCGCTGGGAGTTGCTGCGGGCGCGCGATGAGACTAAGGACCAGTCCTATTTTCTCTGGGGTCTTTCGCAGGAGCAGCTTTCGCGCAGCGAATTTCCTCTGGGTGAACTAACAAAGGAAGAGGTGCGGGCCCTCGCTCGCCGTGTGAAGCTTCCCGTCGCGGAAAAACCGGAGAGCATGGAGCTGTGCTTCGTGCCGAACGGCAACTACGTGCAGTTTATTCACGCATACTCGCGGGAGAGCGGAGTTTCTCTGAACGACGTAGAAGGCGAAATCATCAACGAAAACGGCGAACTCGTAGGCCACCATAATGGGGTGCACAGCTTCACCATCGGGCAGCGCAAAGGCCTGGGCTTTGCCGCGGGCAAACCGCTTTACGTCCTTTCGATTGATCCGGAGAGGAATCGGGTTATTGTCGGCGAAGATGACGCTCTTCGCAAACAGACCTTCGAGGTCGAAAACGTGAACTGGGTCTCGATTGCGCAGCCCTCAGAGGCAATCCGCGCCACGGTCAAGATTCGCCACAAGCACGAGCCCGCGCCTGCGGCAGTCAAGGCCCTTGGCAAAGCAGGAGCGCGGATCACCTTCGACACTTCCCAGCGCGCTATTACCCCCGGCCAGGCCGCCGTTTTTTATGACGCCGATCGGGTCCTCGCCGGCGGCTGGATCCGCTGAGCAAAGCTGTATGCGGCTTCACGTTTTGGACTCAAAACTGACCACTGAGGACTGAAAGCTAAATGAAGAGTTCTTCTTCCTGCGCTTCACGGGGTGGTTCATCGCCCTTGCCCTTGGAGGCTCGGCGCGAGCGGAGAAGATCGATACCAACTTTAATTCCCTGCACCAGAGCGGAAGCTTTCTGCACCGGCCGCGAGAAACTGTGCTTGAACTCCGAGCCTGCTTCTTCCACTGCTTCGAGGGCGCCCGACAAAATGTGGTCCGCATGAATTAACTGGCCGCGCAGCCGGTCCGCTGCTTCCGTAAATACGCGGTCCACTTTCTGCGCCTGCCCCCGTGCGAGGTACACGATATGCGAAGCATCACTGACCATGCTGGAGATTTTTGGCTGCGTGTCGTCCAAAAGAATCTGAACGCGCGTAAGAATCGGACCTACGCGCGATTGCAGCTCGTTCATCACCCGGTTTACATTATCTGTGGTCTTGCGCATCTGGAGCAGCAAGGCCGTCAGGATAACGACCTGGACGACCAGTGCGATCGCTGCCACTATGCTGAAAACCTCGAGCCACACCTGCATATGCCCCTGCACGCCCCGGTAGGGAGCGAAATCCGTCGTTACCTGCGGCCGGGCCCGAAGACTACGGCACTACCTGTCGGCCGCTCGCGAACCCTTACGATTTGGCCTGCCGACGGTAGGCTTCCTGCGCGCCTTCCACCGCCGCAACGATAGAATCCTTCTGCCGCGTGGCGACTTCTTTGCCTCGCTCTATCAATTCGTCGGCGCGTTCGCGCAATTCCCGCGCCTTGCGCTGCGCGAACTCCTTACCCTCGTCCGCCCTTTTTGACAGATACTCCCGCGTCTCTTCGCCAGATTTCGGGGCAAACAAAATGCCCACCAGGGCTCCGATCCCCAGCCCAACCAGGAAATACGTCACCTTGGAACCTACGTTGTCCGCCATCAGAACCTCCAGGAACATAACGGGCCGCATAAAGAAACTAGCACGGGGAGCTTGATGCCGCAACCCTCCCTAACCGCCGTGTCAATTCATAACGGTTAATCAACCTCGGGACGTTCTTTCGAAGGCGCGACGGAAGACCCAATCGCCTCGATGATTTTCTCCGCCCGTTTTCGCGGAAGAATAGCGCTCAGTTTTTTGACTCCCACTCTTCGAATATTCGCAACGCTGCCGAATTCGCGGAGCAGTTTCTGCATGGTTCGAGGGCCAACTCCTGGGATTTCGCTCAGCGCGCTGTGCGTTTGCCGCTTGCCGCGGCGCTGTCGGTGAAAGGCGACGGCGAAGCGGTGTGTCTCATCGCGAATCTGTTGAATCAGGTGCAGAACGGGCGAATGCCGCTCCAGAATAATCGGTTCCTGCTCTTGGCCAAGGACATAGAGGATTTCTTCTTTCTTCGCAATACTTGCTACAGGCTGATTGATGATCTGGAGAGATTCGAGCGCTTCCGCTGCGGCGTGCAATTGTCCGATGCCGCCGTCGATCAAAATCAGGCTGGGCAATTCCCTTTTCTCTTCCTGCACGCGCCGGTAGCGGCGCGCAACCGCTTGGCGCATGCTGGAGAAATCATCGTTGAGACGCGGGAGGGCGCCATTACCAGCGCGGCCATCTTCGCCGATCCCATCGTCACCGCGAATAATGAATTTGCGGTAGTCAGACTTCTTCATGCGGCCTTTCTCCCAAACGACCATGGAAGCGACCGTGTCGGTTCCTTGAATGTGCGAAATGTCGAAGCTCTCGATGCGCGTGGGTTCGTCAAGCAAATTCAAAGTGCTCTGAAGCGCTTCACCGATGGCTTTCGAACTTGGCCTCAGCACGCGGAAGCGTTGCTCGAACGAGTGTTTGGCATTGTTCTCCACCAAATCCAGGAAGGCGCGCTTGCTCCCCCGCTGCGGCGTAAAGATTTCGACCTTGTGCTCCGCGCGGTCGCTGAGCGTTTCTTCGAGCAAGGCGCGCTCTTCGAAATCTTGCGCAACGTGGATCGCTTTCGGCAGATACTCCGCTTCGAGATAGAGCTGCTTCAGAAGGGACGGAACAAATTCCTGGGGATCGAATTCTTCGAGATCTTCCCAATAGAACTCGCGCCGATCCACCACGCGTCCTCCACGTAAATGAAAGAGATTCGCGGCGACGAGCGGCGGTTCGGCATAGTAGGCGAAGACGTCGGTGTCATCTCCCTGCGCAGCGGCGATGCGTTGGCGCTCTTCGATGTCTTCGAGGGTGCGCAACAAGTCGCGGTAGGCAGCCGCTTGCTCGAATAGTTCCTTCTCGGCCGCGGCGGTCATGCGCTCTTCAAGACTCTTCATTAGATCGTGGCGGCGGCCTTCAAGGAACATGCGCGTGTCGCGAACCGCCTCGGCATAACGCTCGTCGGTCGTAAGGCCAGCAACGCAGGGACCGTGACAGCGCTTGATGTAATACTGGAGGCACGGACGCGGATGGCTGCGCGTTAAATCCACTCCGCATGACGGGACCATGAAGCGTTTGTGAATGAAGTGTAGAATGCGGCGTGCGAGTCCGGCTGGGAAATACGGTCCGAAGTAGAGCGATCCGTCTTTCTTGATCTTGCGAGTGAAATAGACGCGCGGATATTTCTCCGCAGCCGTGAGCTTGATGTAAGGATAGGTTTTGTCGTCGCGCAACAGGACATTGAACTTTGGCTGGTATTTCTTGATCAGGTTGTTTTCGAGCGCCAGGGCTTCGCGTTCGTTGCCAACGACGATGGTTTCGAGGTCTGCGATTTCGCGTGCCAGCGATCCGGTCTTAGCGTCGATCCAGCGCGATTCGAGGAAGTACGAGCGCACGCGGCTTCGCAGACTGCGGGCCTTTCCGACGTAGAGCACCGCCCCACCAGCGTCTTTGAAGAGATACACCCCGGGATTTTCGGGCAGTTGCGCGGCTTTTTCGCGGGGCTCCATGGAGATTCGGTGGTGCGCTACAACAAAGGGACAACTTCCATCATACTAGAGCGAATCGAAAGAGAGGGAGAGAGCGGTGTTCCACACAAGATTCACAAGATTGGTCCTACTGCTAGCCGCTTTCTGTACCTTGTTCGCTGCGCCTTCTGCGATCCCACAGGAGCCCCCGCAGGATTCTGACTCAAAACCTCCGGCACACCCGAAAAAGCCAAGCAAATCGGACAGAGATTCCGCGACGAAGAATGCGCCGGACCAGCCTATGTGGGATCCCTTGCGCGCGGAAAGAGATTTGGAAGTGGGTCAGCACTACATGCACAAGGGCGATTACGACGCCGCAATCGACCGCTTTCAGGATGCGATTGAGGCCAAACCCGGATATGCAGTGCCCTTCAAGTTTCTGGGTGAAGCTCAGGAAAAAAAAGGTCTGAAAAAGCAGGCCATCAAGTCCTACCAGCGCTACCTCGACTTGTACCCGCGCGCTGAGGACGCGGAAAAAATCAAAAAGAAACTCGAAAAGCTCTACAAGGAAGTGGAAAAGGAGAAGAAGGACTAGCGTGCAGGACTTGAATCAGCGCGCGAGGCGGTCGAGGATGCGGCGGGCGCGGTCGAATTCGAGGAAGCGTTTTTCTTCCGCGCGAAATTCGCGGGAATGGGAGACCAGCGTGCACCCGGAGCGGCGCGTGGGGTGCTTTACATGGAGCATCTCGTGGAACAGCACGTATTCCACGGCACATTGCGGCACGCGCGGATGGTCAAGGCAACGGTTGAGCAAAATCTGGTTGGGTCCCGGGTCGAAACAGCCGAATTGGCGCCGCCAGCCGCGAACGCTCCATCCGATGTGCGGCTTTTTCAGCTGTCCCGCGAAATACTTCGCGTTCAATTCGACGAAGAGCCTTTCCAGATTGAAATGCTGGCCTTGGGGGCCATCGTGGCGCGGACGAACGCGCTGATGCCGCATGCGGTTCATACGGCTGCGGGTGCGGCCGGAGCGCGCATACTCTAGGTATGGTTCGACGAGCGGCGCGGGCGGCCTGCGACGGTACACGCGAGCCAGCAGTAGTGCCGCAGCCGCCTCAAGCACGGAGAGTGGTGCGCGGCGCAAGAGATCGGAAAAGCGCACGTAGACCACTTCTTCACGACGGCGCATGGTTAGCACCAGGCTTGCATACGGATAAAACTCGACGCGGAAGCGCGGCGGCCGGCCGTTGCAGCCCAAGCGCGTGAACATGCGCTGAAAGAGGGCGGAGCCGCCCGGGACGTGAAGACTTCCGTTTTGGCGAACCCTCGTCACGCTACCCATTTCTCCATGAAACCGCCGGCCTGACAAGACCCATTTTGGA
>CAZGBQ010000018.1:0-26940 GCA_964524045.1 uncultured Acidobacteriaceae bacterium | reverse complement strand
CGTCACGCTACCCATTTCTCCATGAAACCGCCGGCCTGACAAGACCCATTTTGGATATGCGTAAACAAAAAGCAGATCACTCACCGCCGTTCGCCAAAGACGGGCGACCGGGTTCGGGATGACAAAGCACGCCGTCAGTGCTTGCGGCGGACAGGAGGCGGAGCGACTTTCTTCTTCGCCTTTTCCGCGTCGTTCATGGCGTCGCGCGTGCCCTCGATGGCGTCCTGCAAATTGTCTTTGTAGATTTCGCGCTCCGGCCCGTCGGTGGAGAGCTTCTCGAGAACGGGAAGAAAATCCTTCGTGCGCGAGGCCATCAGGTCAATGCCCTGGCGGATGTTTTCCTGCTTTTCGATACCCAGCTGAATGAGGTCGGAAGCATCATCCACGCACCCAATGTAGGCATTCAGCAAGGCGTTAAGCATTTCTGCGTGACGATTCTGCGACGGATGCTCCAGTTCATATTGAAACTTCTTCAAGCGGTCTTCGGCGAACGTCAGAAACAATTTAATGCGCTCATTGGGCGTTTCCGCGTCGCGAATCTTGTCGGCTTCGAGCGAGGTGAGATAGTCCTTATCCTGGGCCGCTCGGCAGGGCGCCGGGGAAGAGAAACTGAGCACAAGAGCAAGCAAGGCAAAATGCGCGCCTGTGCTTTTCACGGCTGCTTCTCCGGAGGAGGCTCAGGCGGCTTGACCGGCACGGGGCGGTGCGGAAAGAGCATCTGAATCAGCTCGTCGTCCATGGTGATCAATTCCTGACGCACAATTTGCAGAGGCGGTTTAAAAGGCGCGGGCGCGGCGAGCATGGAATCTTCCACTTCACGAATGCCATGTTTTACGTGCATTTCCATTTGCCGGTAACCGTTGGAGTGCTTTTCTGCGTCGGGGTGCTGCTTTTTCAAGGCATCGAGAGCGGCGCGAACATTGTCGCGGTATTTCTCCAGAGTGAGGTCGACAACGTTGTTGTTGCCTTCTCTTTCCGCGCGGCGCGCTTCTTCAAACTGGGCGTCGCCAAGTTTTTCCAGCAACTTTGCCTTGGCGACGGAGTTTTTCTCATGATCGAAGCGGTTCTGCAACTCGGAAAGGCTCTGAGCCGGGGCCGGTGAAGACGCGAAAAGAAGGAGTGCCATCCAGCCAAGCTTCACCGGGATCTTCCGGGGTATCCTCATGGGTCACTTCTTGCCATCCAGCATTCGGCGCAAAACCTTGCTCCGCTCTTGAGCTTGCCAGACCTGATCAGGATTCTTATTTTGGTCAAGCGCCAGAAACTTCTGGTAAGCCTCCAGGGCCGGTTTCGGCTGGTTTAAGCTATCGTAGCAGAGCGCGCGGATGAACCAAGCGCCGGCTGCCGGAGTTTCCATTTTATCAATGCGGTCAAGAACCGCGAGCGTGGCGGAGTAATTCTTCGCCAGATAGTAGGTGGAGCTGAGGTCTTTCCAATATTCGATCGTCTTGGCATCCAATTGAATCGCCGCCCTCAGTTCTTTTTCGGCGTTGGGAAAGTCGCGCAATTGCAGGTAAGTGCGCCCTAATCCGCCGTGAAGCTGCGCGTCCTGGGGCGCCAAGGCCAGCGCCTGCTCCAGCGTGGAGATGGCGTCAGGCCACTTTTTCTGAGCAATCTGAATGTCGGCGCGCAGGTTCAGCAGCTTCAGCGACGCCACGGAAGGTTTTCCCGCTTCGGCGCGAACGAGCTCAGCAAGCGCCGCGTCATTTTCGCCCTGGTTCATGAGAAGCCGCGCCAAGCGAACGCGGGAATCGGAGTCATTGGGCATAAGCTCCAGGTAACTGCGAAAGGCAGCGCCCGCCTCAGGCTTGTTTTGCGCTTCGAGACTCTCTGCCAGGCCGAGCAGACTGCCAGCGCTCTTCGGCTCAGCTTCTAGGCCGCGGCGAAACCGGACCTCCGCTTCGGCAGGCTTGTTCGCACTTAGAGCAATCCATCCCAGGTAATCGAGCGCCGTGATGTTGTTCGGATCGAGACGGAGAAGCGCGTCGAAGGCTTCCGCAGCCCCTGCCCGGTCACCGGAACGGTCGAGTGCCACCGCAAGAAGGTAGCGCGGATGGCTTTCCGCAGGAAGCAACTCAACGGCTTTGCGGAGCGGGGCCACCGCGGCGGCGTCCTCGCGATTCTCGAGAAGCAGTGTGCCGAGGTTCAGATAGCCGGCAGACATTTTAGGATCGAGCGCAATGGCGCGCTCGTACTCGGAGCGCGCCTCTTTCGGTTTGTTGAGCGCTGTATACACATACGCAAGCTGAAAGTGCGCGTATGCGGAGCCCGGCTCTTCTGCCAGGACTTTTTGAAGCGGTGCGATGGCTGCTTCGAACTGCTTCTGATCGATGTCGCGCTGCGCTTCGTCGATCAACTCGTTCAGCGGGTTGGCGAGTTTTTGAACTTTCGATTGGCCAGCCGGCTTTGTTTGCGAAGGCGATTGAGGCGCTGACCTCAGGAGATCGTTCCACGCAGGCGTCTTTCCCTGCAAAGGCTCGTTACAGAGTCGCGTTCCAAGAAGAAGAAATGCAATAGGCGCCAAGCTCAGCGCTCGCGGAGGCTTCTTCGGAAAATACGCACGCGTCATGGTTCAGCCGGAGCTGTCTTGCTGCTATTCGCGGCGTTAGCAGAGCCGCCATTTGTTTTGGATGCTGCGTTGGGCAGTCGCTTTGCCTGGCCGTTCGCCAGGCGGGTTTGACCATTGCCATTTAGCACCTGAGAGAGAAACCGGCCCGTATGAGACTGCGCGTTGCGAACCACCTGCTCAGGAGTGCCCGTAGCGATAATCTTGCCGCCGTGATCGCCGCCTTCAGGCCCCAGATCGATCAGCCAATCCGCAGATTTGATGACGTCGAGATTGTGTTCGATGACCAGAAGGGACGCGTCGCCATCCAGCAATTTGCGAAACGCGGCGAGGAGCTTTGCGATGTCGTCGAAGTGCAGGCCCGTTGTAGGTTCGTCGAGAATATAGAGGATCCCTGCGTTGTCCGTTTGCGTCAGGTGCGCAGCGAGTTTCAGGCGCTGCGCTTCCCCGCCGGAGAGCGTGGTGGCGGACTGCCCGAGACGCAAATACCCGAGGCCAATCTCGTTGAGGATGCGCAGTTTCGAAACCACCTTGGGAACATTGACGAAAAACGCTAAGGCTTCGCGCACGGTTAGCTGCAGCACTTCGTGAATATTTTTGCCGCGGTAGCGCACTTCGAGAACGCTGCTCTTAAAACGCGTGCCGCGGCATTCTTCGCAGATTAGTTCGACGTCCGCGAGAAACTGCATTTCCACGGTGACCGTGCCGTCTCCCTGGCAGGTTTCGCAGCGCCCACCGGGGACGTTGAAGGAAAAATGGCCGGCGGCGTAGCCGCGGCGCTTGGCGTCCGGCGTGTCCGAAAAAACTTCGCGGATGGCGTCAAAGGCCTTGAGGTAGGTGGCAGGATTCGAACGCGGGGTGCGTCCGATAGGCGACTGGTCCACAATCACCACTTCGCGAATGTTCGAATCGCCCTCCAGACGATCGCAGAATTCCTTGACGCTGCCGCCGACGCGCTTGGCGGCCAGCGCTTTGTACAAAACGTCGTGCACCAGCGTAGATTTACCCGAGCCGCTCACGCCGGTAACCACCGTGAGCGTGCTAAGCGGAATCATCACGTCGAGATTTTGCAGGTTATGCAAGTACGCGCCGAACAGGCGAAGAAACTTTCCGGAGGGCTTGTGCCGGAGGTTCGGGACCGGAATGCGCAGCTCGCCGCTGAGGTAGCGGCCGGTTAACGATTTTTGTTCTTCCAGAATTGCCGAATAGGGGCCGGCAAAAAGCAGCTTGCCGCCAAGCTCGCCCGCACCGGGGCCCAAGTCAATAACGTGGTCTGCCGCGCGAATGGTGTCGGGATCGTGCTCGACAACGAGCACGGTATTTCCCAGGTCGCGGAGCGATTTCAAAATGTCGATCAGCCTTTGTGTATCGCGGGGATGCAGACCGATGGAAGGCTCATCGAGCACGTAGAGGGCTCCCACGAGATGCGAACCGAGCGAGGTAGCAAGCTGGATGCGCTGCGACTCTCCGCCCGAAAGCGTCGAAGTCAGCCGGTCGAGCGTGAGATAGTCCAGGCCCACTTCGTCCAGAAATTGCAGGCGCGTGCGGATCTCTTCAAGGATTTTGTCTGCAATTTTCAGTTGCGCGTTGGACAGCTGCAGGTCCGAGAAGAATGCGCGCGCTTCCTTGACCGTGAACTTGCAGACATCAGTGATTGATTTTTGCGCCATATGCACGGCACGCGCCTCCGCGCGCAAGCGCGTGCCGTTACATTCAGGACAGGTCGCGTAACCACGGTACCGGCTCAAGAACACGCGAACGTGCAGCTTGTATTTCTTGCGCTCCAGCCAGGCAAAGAATCCCTTTACGCCCTTGTAGTTGCTTTCAGGATCGCCTTCGAGAACCAGCCGCCTCTGCTCGGCGGAGAGCTGGCGCCAGGGCACATTGGTGGCGATGCCGCGACCGCGCGCCCACTGCTTCAAATCCTGAAACAGCCCGCGATAGCGCGGCTTGGTCCACGGCTCGATGGCCCCTTCCTCGAGTGACTTGCCGGAATCGGGAACCACGAGATTCAAATCGAAATCAATCGTGTTGCCGAAGCCCTGACAACGCGGGCACGCGCCGTACGGATTGTTAAACGAGAAAAGCCGCGGCTCAGGTTCCTGATAGACGGTGCCGTCGTTCTTGCATTCGAATCGCTCGTTGAAGGTAAGCCGCTCTGCAGGATTTCCCGCGCTGTCGCCAATGAATTCAAGAATGGCTTCGCCTTGTCCTTCGCGGTAGCAAATCTCGATGGAGTCCACGAGGCGCGAACGCGATTCCGGATTGACCGCCAGCCGGTCCACGAGGACGTAGACAGGCTTGGAGAAGTCCACGTCAAGCAGGGTTTCCGGTGAAGAGAACTCGTGGAGTCGCCCTTCTTGGTATAGGCGGTTGAAGCCGCGCTTCTGCAGTTCCAGCAGCGCCTGGCGCAAGGCATCGGCGGACGGCGCAGGCGCAGACTTCTTGCTGATCCGCTTCGAAGCTGCTTGCGGGGCGGGCATTGCGATTCGAAGCAAATGCAAAATGTAAAATCGCTTGCCCGGCGCAAGAGACAGCACGCGAGTGGCGATCTCATCCGGGCTATCCTTTCGGACCCGTGAGCCACACTTAATGCAAAATGTTTCCCCGCAGCGCGCGAAAAGCAGCCGCAGATAGTCGTAGATCTCCGTCGATGTAGCCACCGTCGAGCGCGGATTGCGCGTCGAGTTTTTCTGGCGAATGGCCACCGCTGGAGCGACCCCAGAAATCTCGTCCACGTCGGGCTTTTCCATGCGCTCGAGAAACTGCCGGGCATAGGCGGAGAGCGATTCGACGTAGCGGCGCTGGCCCTCGGCATAGACGGTGTCGAATGCGAGCGAAGACTTGCCGGAGCCACTCACCCCGGTGACCACGGTGATCGCGTTGTGCGGGATGTCCAGGGTGATGTTTTTCAGGTTATGGACGCGCGCGCCGCGGACGCGCAAGGTGTCACGTTCCGGCTTGGAATGTTCCGCGACTGCGGTGATTTGTTTTGTGGCCAAGGACAAGCTCAGACAGCAGGTTTCGCACACACTGCCTAAACTTCAAATTATACGGCGGCTGTCAAAGGCGAGCAAACAAGGCCTTAGGGGTACAAATTCTCGTGTCGTGGCAAATACCTACACGACTACGGCTCCTGGCTCAGCACGATTTCGCCGATTCCACCAGTTACCCTCAGGTGAATCGTCGCTGGCGACTTCCTAAAAGCTTCATTTGTGTAGGAGCCTTCCTGTTCCTTCAAGCCGTGCACACTGATGGAACCGATCCCGCCGGAAGCTTGCGCAATGACCCCAACATTCTTAGGCAGTCGAATGTTGGCCTGTCCCACGCCGCCCTCAATGTCCACCGTCAGATCGCCCTTGCGGTCGCCGGTCAAGTCGACGTTTGCCTCACCGGCCCCCAGGTGCAGCTCCAACTGGGTTAACGGAATGTCTCGAAAATTCAGGTTACCCTGCCCCGCGCCCATGTTCACGCGGAGGTCCAAAGGAAGGTCCTTGCTAAAGTGCAGCGTCCATTCGTTTCGTGAATAACCAAAACGAATGGGATGGGAATCCTGCGAGATATTGATTTCGCCGACGCCATCGGTGACGTGGTAATCCACATGCGGAGGATCGAACGTCTCACTGAAAGTGAAGTCTGCGTCAAGCGCGTGCGCGGAGACACCACTGGAGCTGCTGATATTGAGCTCGCCCGCCCCCATCTCCAGCCTGCCGCGCGCCGACTTTGCTCCCTGAAGATCCACAGTCTGTGCCGTGTGGCTTTGGATTTCGTCGACTCCCCATCTGCGAGAGTGTCCCCGGCCATGCCAGATCAACAGAACCAGAACCAGCACAAACGCCACGATGCCGATGGTTGACCCGACCGAAACACCGGAGGAAGCGCTAGGATTGCGGCTTCGCTGAAGATTGTCGAAGATCTTGCCCAGGCCTATGAAGATGAGAATCAGCGGCCAGTATTGGCGCAGCACCGACCACGGATCGAACGCCGGACGCCAGTTATGCAACAGGAAGAGGACGCCGATGGTAATCAGGACGATGGGCAGAACGAGCGAGACTCGGCGCGGATTGCCGTCAGTGGGCATGGCAGACCTCCGTCACTTGATACTACGCATGAAATTGAAAAATAGTTCAGGTAGCAATGGAAACACTCTACAACAACTGGTTGGGCCGTGGGTGGCGGAGCGGCTGTGTGATAAAGTCTCGGCCAGGGAGTCACGAGGACCGGCGTGCATACATTCGAGAGAGTTTTCTGGATCGTGCTGGATAGCGTCGGAATCGGTGAGTTGCCCGATGCTGCGGCCTATGGCGACGCCGGGAGAGACACTCTCGGTCACATCGCTGCATCACGCCCGCTGCATATTCCGAATCTCGTCCGGCTCGGACTGATAAGCATTGCTCCATTGAGATTCCAGACGGCACCGGCAACTCCTCTCGGCGCGTATGGCAAAGGAGCGACGCGCTCTCCTGGAAAAGATACGACGACGGGACATTGGGAGATGGCCGGCGTGTGGCTGGACCAGGCCTTCCCGGTTTACAAGAATGGGTTTCCGCAAGAACTGATAGAAGAATTCGAACGGCAAATTGGCAGAAAAACTATCGGGAACAAGCCTGCCTCGGGTACGGAAATCATCAAAGAGCTTGGCGAAGAGCACGTTCGAACGGGAAAACCGATTGTCTATACCTCCGGTGACAGCGTATTCCAAATTGCCGCGCACGAAGACGTCATTCCCATCACGGAGCTTTATCGCATGTCCGAACTCGCGCGGCGATTGCTCGATGGCCCGCATCGCGTTGGGCGAGTGATAGCGAGGCCATTCACCGGACCGCCCGGCAATTTCGTACGCACCACGCGTCGTCACGATTATGCAGTGGATCCGCCGCGGCCCATGCTTCTCGACGCGCTTGTCGAACGCAAAGTGCGCGTCCTGGGCGTGGGCAAAATTCACGACATTTACAACGGGCGTGGCGTAGACGAATACGTTACCACCAAGGGCAACGCGGACGGCATGGAAAAACTCGCTGTTGCCGCAAAAGAGCGCAAGGACGGGCTCATTTTTTGCAACCTGGTGGATTTCGATATGTTATACGGCCACCGCAAAGATGTGGAAGGGTTTGCAAAGTCACTCGAAGAGTTTGACCGCATGCTAGGTGAGTTCCTGCTGCTGCTGAGCCTATCGGATCTGCTGATGATTACCGCCGACCATGGCTGCGATCCCGACCCGCGCTGGCCAACCACGGACCATTCGCGCGAATACGTTCCGATTCTGGCGTACTCCCCCAGCCGCGGCGCGGGAGCGAATCTCGGCGTGCGTGATACGCTGGCGGACATGGGCCAGACCATCGCGGAGAATTTTGGCGGCCGCATTTCCCACGGGACGAGTTTCCTGCCTGAACTAACAGGAAGAGCGGCAGAATCCGCCGGATTACCTTCCTGACGCCCCCCTTTACCTCGAAACTCCACAACCCTTTCCAGCGTCTCTTTTCTAGAGGATCTGTCCTCGGCGCTGCGAATCGTGTCCGAATTTGGGAGGAAATCATGCGGAAAATCGTGGAAGTTACCATCCTTTCTGTAGCGCTTGCGGCCCTGTCCACGCAAGTAGCCCCTGTGGCGCGAGCACAAAAAGCAAAAGACGCGCCTCCCGCTCCTTTGCCCGCGCAAATCTACGCAGGGAAGAAGGTGTTCATTGGCAACGCCGGAGGAGATAGCAACGATTTATACAGCGGGGGACCTAACCGTCTCTACAATGAGTTCTATGCGGCCGTCAAAAGCTGGGGACGCTACGAATTTGCAGCCAGCCCTGCGGAAGCCGATTTGGTCTTCGAAATTAGCTTCGCCAACCCTTTTATTGGAGAACACGTTTATGGAGGTGGAGGCGGGGGAGGCAATACACCTGTCTCATCGGTCTCTAGCCGCTCGGAAACTGATCCCCAATTACGCTTGGTCGTTCTTGACCCGGCAACGCGGGTCACTCTCTGGGTTTTTACCCAGCATATCGAACAGGCTTTGCTCCAGGGCAATCGCGACAAGAATTTCGATAAAGCGCTCGCCAGTCTTGGAAACGACCTGCGAAACATCGCCGGCCAACCCGCGGTCGCCACCGTTTCGAAGAAGTAGCTGAACTTGTCCGCGAGTTGCCGCGAGCTCGCCCGCGGCCTGAGCGCCTGCACATATCAATTTATTGCATGGAAACTTTGGGCTTGACATTGCACGGCCTTCGTTCTTAACTTTACACAATTCTAGTAGTGTTTCTGCCAGGGGTGAGCAGTTCCGGAGGAAATCCCATGAACGTACCAGCCATCTCCGCGAGACTACGCCAAAAGTGTGCGCAAGCGGCCCTTCGCTGTGTGCCCATGTTGGCCATCATGCTCTTTGGAACGTTTGCGGCTTGGGGCCAGGCCACGACCTCCGTCCGCGGCACGATTTCGGACAGTTCCGGCGGTTCGGTTGCTGGCGCTACAGTCACTATCACAAACTCCGAGTCACACAGAAACTGGTAGCTTCCGTCGGAGCCGCTGGTCGCAGTGCGCTCGATGTTGCTCCCGCCAGGAATTTACAAACTCACAGTTACAGCCCAAGGATTTCAGCGCTATGAAGGAACCGGTCTCCAACTACTCGTGAACACGCCGGCCACCGAAAACGTGCAACTGAAGGTTGGCGGTGGGAAGGAAACGGTCACGGTAACCGCAGAGGCCCCGGCGCTGAACATGGTGGACGCGTCCATTGGAAATTCCTTCGACGAAAAGCAGGTGATGGAGATCCCCCTGGAGGGACGCAACGTTCCTGATCTGCTTACCTTGCAAGCAGGAGTTTCCTATACCGGAAACCGCCCGGACATTGACAAGGATCAGGACACTCGCAACGGCTCCGTGAACGGCGCGCGCAGCGACCAGAGCAACATCACGTTGGATGGCGTTGACGTGAACGACCAATCGAACGGGTACGCGTTCACTTCTGTCCTGCCGGTGACGCAAGACTCAGTGCAGGAATTTCGCGTAACCACTACGAATTACGGCGCTGACCAGGGTCAAGGCTCCGGGGCACAGGTGGCGCTGGTAACCAAGAGCGGCACCAATTCCTTTCACGGTTCGGCGTATGAGAATTTGCGCAACACCATCACCAGCGCCAACGATTACCTCGTAAAGCAGTCCGAGCTCAACATTGGCGCCCCCAACAAGCCCCTGCGGCTGAACCGCAATATCTTCGGCGCTTCCCTAGGTGGGCCGCTTCGCAAAGACCGTTTGTTTTTCTTCGCCAACTACGAAGGCACGCGCCGGCGCGAGGAACAGAGCGCAGAGCGCGTCATCCCTACACCGTCAATGTGCCAGGGAATTTTTCGCTACGTCGACGTGAACGGTAACCTGGTTACGCTGAATGCCGTGGACCCCGTGAACCACCTGGATCTTCTAAGCCTGGACCCCAACGGCTTAGGTGTTGATCCCGCGATGCTCGATCTGACCAATCACACCGGTTATCTCGACAAGACTTTCTGCACCGGCAAGACCGTCACGAACGATATTTCCGCTGGCGACGGCTTGAATTACGCTGGCTTCGTCTTTCGCGCTCCAACCCGGCTGGATAACGATGTTTTCATCAGCCGCGTAGATTACCGCCTCACCGCGAATGGCAAACACATCCTGTTCTGGCGCGGCGCTCTGCAGGATTTGCGCAATCCCGGCGCACCGTTTCTGCCAGGTGACGCTCCGGAGCAGACCACCACGGACCATAGCAAAGGTTCGGTTGCCGGCTATACAACGGTCATCAGCTCAACGCTCACGAATTCGTTTCGCTGGGGATTCACACGGCAGAGCTATGGCGTAGTTGGCAATACGAATCTGCCCTGGAACGAGTTTCTCGGCTTGGATCAGGGCGTTTCGTACAGTCGCAATTTCCAAGTCCCGATGCACAACTTGCTGGATGATTTCTCATGGACCAAGAGCAACCATGCCTTTCAGTTTGGGACTTCGATCAGCCTTGCCCGCGATCCGCGCACGAGTTACCTGCACTCCAACTATCTTGCTCTGGGAACTACAAACTGGACCTCTCCCATCGGTTTCGCCGGCACCAGCAGCACGTTGGATCCTATGAACATGGCCGCGCACCCGCAGCTGAACGGAGGCACCGGGGTCATACCGGAGCCGCTGAACGCCACGCAGTACGACCGTCCGCTACTCGCCCTGTACGGGATGATTTCCGATGTCGTAGCCAACTACAACCTGGACCACAGCGGCAATGTGCTACCGCAGGGCGCCCCGGTGAAACGAAACTATGGGCTGAACTCCTACGAATTCTATGGTCAGGACACTTGGCGCATCAAACCGAACTTCACGCTAACGTACGGCGTGCGCTGGTCGCTGTTCCCGCCGCCGTGGGAGACCAACGGATTGCAGACCGTGCCGACCTTCGGCTTGGGAACGCAATTCGGTCTGAATTTCAAGAACATGCAGCAAGGTCTGGGGTACACCTCGGAACCGCCGCTGGCGTTCGCTTTGGGCGGACCCGCCAACAATACGAAGGGCTTCTATCCGTTTGAAAAGTCGGACTTCGGCCCGCGAATCTCTATTGCATATTCACCGCGTTCTCAGAATGGCCTGCTGCGCAGCCTGTTTGGCGATCACGACAAAACGGTCATCCGCGCAGGCTTCAGCCGCGTCTACGACCGCGCGGGTTTCGCGCTCTTGAATAGCTTCGACCAGATCGGCTCAGCTGGTCTGACGACGACGCTGCAGAATGCTTGCTGCACCTTTGGCGTCACGGGAGCTGAAGACTTGCCGCGCATCACCGGCATCAACAATATCCCGCAAAAGAACATCAACGGCGTGCAGTTCCTGCAATCGCCGCCTTCCCCAGGCTGGCCGCAGGTGCCCGGCGTCACTGCTCAAGCCAATCTCTGGGGCATTGACGACACCCTGAAGACGCCACACGCCTATGCCGCTGATCTTTCGATTGGCCGTGAGCTGCCCGGCCGATTCTCCCTGCAGATATCTTACGTTGGACGGTTCGGCCGGAATTTGCTCACGCAGCGGGACCTGAATCAGCCGCTTGATATCGTAGACCCCGCAACCGGAATCGACTATTACGCCGCTGCCTCAGCCCTCTCCACTCTCGCGAGGAAGTTCGCCGCTGCCAACTCTCCTGGATGCGGATCCGCCAACTTCTATCAGGCTTGCATCACGCAGGCGCAAATTTCCACCGTGACCGCTGCGACGCTCGGCCCAACTTACAAATACTGGGTGGACATGCTGCCTCCACTTCAAGGAGGAGCCACTCAGTATCAGGATCTCTTCACCGGTTTCATTCCTTCAACAACCAATACGACCGACGGCCTGCTCCAAGCCGTTTTCGACCTCTACTACAACCCGGCGCTCTCCGTTGTCGGTGACGAAATTGTGGGCTTGGCGGACATCGACTCCTACGGCGGCCTGGGGGACAACCTGGGGGGCGGGCCTTACTTCTTCAACGGGCCTCCGAGCATGCTCACCGGACTGTGCCCCGGTTCGTTCTGCCAGTCCGGGAAATATCTTAGCAACCAGGCCTTCTCGACCTATGCCTGGAGTTCCATCGGCAATTCGACGTATCACGCGCTGCAAGCCAGTCTAAGGAAGCAGCTTAGCCATGTCGTTCAATTCGATTTCAACTACACTTTTTCCAAGTCCACGGATATCACGTCTGCAGCGTCGCGCGTTGGCTTCTCCGTATACGGTTACCAAAACATCGGTCTAGTTGGAACGCGCCTGGCAAATGCTTTTTCGCCGAAATTGGCCCGCGCCGTTTCTGACTATGACCTCACGCACCAGATGAACCTCAACTGGATTGCCGATCTGCCCTTCGGCAAAGGCCGTGCCCTCGGCCACGACTCGAGCAGTCTTGTCGACGCTTTCATAGGCGGCTGGCAACTTTCCGGCCTGGCGCGCTGGACCAGTGGTTTCCCGTTCAGCGTGGATGGCGGCCAGCGCTGGCCCACAAGCTGGTTCCTGACGGCCATCGCACAAGAAACCTCGAAACAAAAAACGGGCATATACCATCTCAAGGACTCGACTGGCTTTTCATTTGTAAGTCCATTCCTCGACCCCGCATCCGCTCAGGCGGCGTTCACACTTCCTCTGCCGGGCGGAGTTGGTTCGCGCAATGTGCTGCGCGGCGATGGCTACGCCAGTCTGGACATGAGCCTTGGGAAACGCTGGAAGATGCCGTACCGGGAGAGCGACAGCCTGCAATTCCTTTGGCAAGTGTTTAATGTGCCGAATCTCACGCGCTTCAACGCGCAAGGCGTAGGATCATCGCTGCTGACTTCTCTGACCCAGGCGCCGACGCATTTCGGCGCTTACACCAGCCTGCTGACACAGCCGCGCGTGATGCAGTTCTCGCTACGATACGAATTTTGAGGGATTTACCCGCGGCGCTTCCGGCTTCGCCAGCTAAAAGCCTTTGGAGATTTGCGCTACACCGCGCGAGTGTTGTGCGGCGACGTTATTCGTGGCGGCTGCCGCTTTTGGTGAGCGGGCTCTAATCCCGGAGACCACTAACTGCAGTCCCGCACAAATGGCCAGCAGTGCGATCACGGTGCGCAGCCTGTGCGCCGGAAGGTGGCGCGCAAGCAGGCAACCGAGGAGCACTCCGGGCAGTCCGCCGAGGAGCAGGGGAAAAAGCACCGAAAAGCTGATGGCGCCCGCCGTCCAGTGAAAGATTCCGCCAATGACAGCAAGCACCAAACCGAAAAGCAGATCAGTGCCCACCACTTGCGACGGAGTCATTTCTGAGTAGTTCAGGAGTAGGACAGTGCCTAGCGCGCCTGCGCCGGCTGATGAAAACCCTGACTCCACGCCAATAGGAAACGCTAACCACGGCAACCATTGCGAATTCTTATGTGCGAATTCGTGGTTGCGCGCGCGGGGCGCGAAACTGAGAGCCGAAGAAAGCGCCAGCACGGCGCCAAGAACGATCACGACCGTCGCGTTTCCGCCGCGCATGGTCATATAGCGAAGCACGAGAGTTCCCGCTAACAGGCCTGGAATCGCCCCGCGCAGCAGCAGCCAGAAATAGCGCGAGTGAATTTGCCGGCTGAAAAGGTAAAAGGGCGCGGCCACCAATCGCACAACACCCGCGAAGACGAAGGCCGTGCCAACTGCTTCGCCTGCAGAGAGTCCGGCAAAAAGCAAGAGGGCGGGCACAGTAAAACTCCCGCCCCCGATTCCTGTGAGACCGACAGCGAGGGCGATGGCAAATCCAATCAAGAGTTGGGTCATGCCCCACGCTCCGAAAAGGTGTGAATGCCGCACTCCAGCTTGCGTCCGCCCCAGCGCCCCGACCGCGCTTTGGCAGGGTCGGCAGGAAGAGCGGTGCAAGGCTCGCAGCCGATGCTCGGATAGCCGGCGTCATAGAGCGGCAAGTAGACGAGGCCATGAGCGCCTGTGTATTCCCAGACTTGCGCCCAGGTCCAATCCGCGAGCGGGCTGACCTTGAGCAAGGTCTTTCCACTCGGCAAGCGATGCTGCTCGATCTTCTGAAGGTTCGCGCGGGTGGGGGATTGTTCGCGCCGCAGGCCGGTGAACCATACGTCGAAAGGCTCCAGTGCTTTCATGAGCGGAGCAACTTTGCGAAGCTGACAGCACGCAGTTGGATCCGTTTGGTACAACAGTCCGCGCTCCACTTCCTGCTGTGCGACGGTTTTTTCCGGAACGACATTCACGAGATTCAAGTTCCACTCCGCGGCCAGGCGATCGCGGAACTCATAGGTCGCTGCGAAGTGGTAGCCCGTCTCAAGGAATAAGACCGGGAGTTCCGGCAACCGCTTCCGCAGAAAATCGAGCACGATGATGTCTTCCGCCTGAAAACTACACGTCAAGCACGCTTTCCCGGGTCGCGCACTGCTTAGTACGCCGCTTAGCAACTGCTCTACGTTCAAAGCTTCGATTTGCTGCGGATCAAGGGTCAAGCTCATTACAGTTCCCTTCTGGCTGGCAAGGACTCAGGCGAAAGGCGCAATCTCTCTGAAAACCGTAGCGCGTCTTGCAAGATTTCCCCGTCGGCGATTTCGTCTGCAGTTATGTCGCGGCCGCCTTCTTCCTGTGCCTGGAAGATGGCGGCGAAAGAAAGCCGGGCTAGTTCGTGCGGCGTCAGCAAAGCGTTCGCGCAAACGAGAACCAACCCGCTGGCGTGTAAAGAGGCAAGGATAGAGGCAAGCGCGGACGAAGCAACACCGGAAGCATCAAGCAAAGCGGTCTCGAAGCCATTTTGAAAGAGCAGGCGCTCCAATGACTTTGCCAGTCGCGGCCGATTGCCGAGCAGAAAAATTCCTGGCTTGTGACCGTGCCGCCGTTGCCGTTCTTCGACGGTAACGTCTCCGAATGAGACGGCCAATGACCCGCGATTTTCCCCTTCAACCCCAACGGCATCCTCGAGAAAGGTTTCTCGAACCATGCCGGCTCCCACCGTGGCGTTGGAGAAGGGGTCAATCAGGATGAAGCTTCCCGTGGCGCGACTGGTGGAGTACGAGTCTAAAAAGAGCGGCTGGCTGGTCTCGATTTCAACTTCCGCAATGCCATTCATTTCCAGGTGTTCGGCCGGTTTCTGTTCCAGTGTATTTACGTCGATGCGGTGTCGAATGCGTCGCACGCGCGCTTTGACCAGCCGCGTGGTCTGCTTCAGAAGAAACTGTCTTTTGGCCGAAAGCGGATCCCCGTGAAGCCAGACCACGGTGGCGTAGAAGTTCCTCGAAACGGCGGGAAGATTCGACGGAGAAACCAGCATGTCGCCGCGACTGAGATCGATGTCGTTTTCCAGCTGTAGTGTGATCGATTGCGAGGCGATGGCTTCGTCCGAATCGCCGCCGAAGCCGGCAATCGCTTGCACTCGCGTTTCTTGTCCCGAGGGGAGCGCTACGAGTTGGTCGCCTGACCGTATCCTCCCGCTCGCCAATTGCCCCGCAAATCCGCGAAACTTCGAGTCCGGACGAATGACATATTGGACGGGAAACCGGACCGCACTCAACGAATGAGTTCGCCTGAAATCCACAGTCTCCAGATGGCCAAGAAGGGTCGGCCCCGAATACCATGGCGTCTCATCGCTCGCATCGACGACATTGTCGCCCGCCAGCGCGCTGATCGGAATGCATTGCACGGAGGGGATGCCCAGTTGCGCGGCCAGGGAATGAAAGTCTTGCTCCAGACGAAGAAAGACCGCTTCCCGGTAACCTGCAAGGTCCATTTTGTTGATAGCCGCAACGACGTACCGGATGCCGAGCAGCGACGCGATGTGCGTGTGACGGCGAGTCTGGGTGAGCAGACCTTTGGAGGCGTCAATGAGAACGATCGCGAGATCAGCCGTGGACGCCCCCGTGGCCATGTTGCGCGTGTACTGCTCGTGCCCCGGCGTATCGGCGATGATGAACTTGCGTCGCGCCGTGCTGAAGTAGCGATACGCCACGTCAATCGTGATGCCCTGCTCGCGCTCGGCGCGCAAACCGTCGGTGAGCAGCGAAAAATCGAAAGCTCCGCCTGAGCGATTGATCTTGCTTTTCTGCACCGAGGCGACCTGGTCTTCGTAAACGGCTTTGGCGTCATGCAGTAGCCGCCCGATCAGTGTGGACTTGCCGTCGTCCACGCTGCCTGCGGTGGTAAAGCGAAGCAGGTCTTTGTTCAAGTCTTCCCGGAGAAATGCGGCCAGGCCAACGGAGCGCTCTGCTGAGGCGCTGGATTCGGCGACGGTCAGCATCAGAAGTAGCCCTCGCGTTTCTTCAATTCCATCGATCCTTCTTCATCGTGATCGATGGCCCGGTTTTCGCGTTCCGAGCGCCGGAACGAGATCATCTCTTCTATGATTTTGGGCATCGTGTCCGCGTCGGAACGAATCGCCCCTGTGCAAGGAATGCAACCAAGCGAACGCATCCGGCACTGGATCGTTTGCACTTTTTCCCCAGGCAGAAGTTCATCAGCCGAGTAAATCAACACAATCGAGCCGTTGCGCACCACAGCCTGGCGCTCACGCGCGTAATACAGCGGAACGATGGGGATGTTTTCCGCATGGATGTAGAGCCACACATCGAGTTCCGTCCAATTGGACAACGGAAAAACGCGAATGCTCTCCGATTTCTCGATCCGGGAATTGAAGAGGTTCCAGAGTTCGGGGCGCTGGTTCTTCGGGTCCCACTGGCCGTGCGCATCGCGAAACGAATAGATGCGTTCCTTGGCCCGCGATTTTTCTTCATCGCGGCGCGCGCCGCCAAATGCGGCGTTGAATCCGCCCTCTGAAAGAGCATCCAGCAATGATTTCGTCTTGAGTAGTCCGCAGCATCTTTGCGTTCCAAGCGTAAAAGGATTTGCGCCTTGCGCCAGCGCCTCCCGGTTTTGATGCACGATGAGCTCCGCGCCAATTTCCCGGGCATAGGAGTCGCGAAACTCAATCATTTCCGGGAATTTGTAGCTCGTGTCGATATGCAGCAAAGGAAAGGGGACTCTCCCGGGATAGAAGGCCTTTTGCGCTAGCCGCAACATCACCGACGAATCTTTCCCGATGGAATACAGCATCACGGGGCGGGAAAATTCCGCAGCTGCTTCGCGCAAAATGTAAATGCTTTCCGCCTCGAGCGACGCCAAGTGACCGAGGCGGCCTTCCACTTGCGAAGAAAGCATGGCTTCCGAATTCCCCGAGTGCAGCGTTTCGGCTAGCGATGACGCAGGGTTGCCCATTTCGCTTTGTTGCTCCTCACAATGGCCCCAAAAACACAAAACCCACCTGCCAGTTGTTCTGGCGGTGGGTTCAACTGCATTCGGCTAGATTCTTGTACTTAGACTGCTAGCCTCCCCGCGCCAGAGGACACCATGGCACAACACAGACAACAACAGTCCGTGCCGTTCTGACGTAGATGGCTCGTGCAGTTCATCAATAAGACTCTACCCTGCTCATGTTTCTGATGCAACTCGGCCCGAGAACGATACTTTTTCTCCATGCTATCGATTTTTTGACGGCTTACACCCGGCTTGGTAAGCAGTGAGTTCCTGGGTGAGAGGTCCTTCACTGCGCTCCCCTCCGTTCGCCATGACTATCCTCGCCGGATTCGTCAGTTGCCCGAGGCAGAGGTTTCCAAGGGTGCATAGTATCCGTTGCGCGTGCGCGCGACCAGCTTGCCGCGGCCGCGCGGCGGAATCACTTCCACGCTAACAGCGCGGAACGTGCCGTCCCGCTTGGCGTTCGTCGGATAGTAAGCCAGCGTGTACTGGTTGCGGATGTCGTGAGCCACCTGTTCGCAAATGTTATGCACGTCTTCTACGTTTTCCGGGAAATACGCGATGCCGCCGGAAGCTTTAGCGATATCTTCCAGCGCGCGCCTGGCCTTTTTGGCGTTCTTCTTGCTTTCCTGGCTGAGCAGTCCAATCGTGTAAATCACTGTGTCCGTCTTCTGAATATCGCGGATGGTCTTCTCGAGCGAATAATGGCTGGAATTGTCCTCGCCGTCGGTCACCACCAGAAGGACGTGCTTGTCCTTGGAAGCCTTTTTCAAATGATCGAGCGAGCCAACAATGGCGTCATAAAGAGCCGTGCTGCCGCGTGAATCAATCCGCTCGAGGGCTTCCTTTAGTTCGGGAACGCTGCTGGTAAAATCTTTGTCCAAGTCGAGATAGAAATCGTCATTGAAATTGACGACGAAGGCTTCGTCGTGTGGATTACTGGCCTGCACGAGGGTGATGGCGGCTTCGTTGACGCGCGGGCGCTTGTCGCGCATGCTGCCGCTGTTGTCGATCACCAAACCCATACTCACCGGCAAATCTTCTCGCCGGAAGACCGAGAGCTTTTGTTCGACCTTATCCTCGAAAACGCGGAAGTTTTCCAACTTCAATCCGTCAGCGAACCGCTGGCGATCATCGAGAACTGTCGTATGAAGGACCACGAGGTTGACCCGGAAAACGAGATTCGAGCCTTGTTTGCCGACGTTGGCATCTTGCCCCGAGGACGGAGGTGGAGGTGGAGGCGGGGGCGAGGAAATCGGAATCTGCGCGGAGGTAGAAAAACCCAGGAAGGTGACGGCGCATATCACGACTGCAAAGAGGAATGCAGCGCGGCGGCAGAGCCAGAAGTTATTAGTGGCTGGGAGCGTAGTAACCCGTCTTGGAATAGACGGTGAGGGCAGGGAGCCCTCTCGGCGCGCGAAGCTTGATCTTGAGCTTTCGCCAGCGCGCGTCGTGTGCCTTGTTGCTTGGTCGATAGCCGAGAACATATTGGTTTCGCAGCTCCATGCCGATTTTGGTCGCGATATCCGGAAGATCTTCCAACCGTTCGACATTGAATACCCGGCCACCCGTCATTTCTGTGACTTCCGTCAGAAGCGAGGGGCCGTTCAGTTCCTCCGGCGTTCGGTTACGGGAGCCAATGGGATCGAAGATGCCGATCGCATAGAGCTGGGTGTCTGCTTCCTTCACCAATCGCTTGATGTCGCTTTCGTTGTACCGGCTATGATTATCTCCTCCATCCGATAAGATGAGCAAGGCACGTTTAGCGTTGTGTGCACCCCTCATCTGGCTGATTCCAAGATAGATTGCGTCGAGCAGCGCAGTGCGGCCCTTGGGTGACGTGAGCATCAGGCGGCTCTGCAAATCCTCGACGCTATTTGTAAACGAGCTGGTCAGCTCGGCGCGTTCGTTAAAGCTGACCAGGAAAAATTCATCCTGCGGATTGGCGGTTTTGAAAAACTGCAAAGCCGCTTCGCGTGCTTTCCCTACTTTGTTGGACATGCTGCCGCTGAAATCAAAAATAACGCCGATGGAAATCGGAACATCTTCGGAGGAGAAAGTGACCACTTCCTGTTCGATATTGTCTTCGAACACGCGGAAATTGTCGGGATCGAGACCGGTAACCAGGCGATTGTAGGGATCGGTGACGGTTACGTTGATCAGCGCCATGTCCACATCGATGCGCAGCCTGTCGCCCGCCTTGAAAGCCTTGCCCCGAGTATTTTTGCGGACGTCGTCATATTTCGAGTCGTCCGCCGCGCCGCCTTCCCTTTTGGTGTCTTCTTTTCTCGGATCTTCTTTCCTCGCTTCTTCTTTCCTGGTGTCGTCTTTGGATTTGTTTTCGTCGGCCGGAGCTTGCGCCGCCAAGCGGACAAACGCCTGCGCGCCAAGGAAACAAACCAGGAAAAGTATGCGGAAGGAAACGGACAAAACGCGAGACAGCTCAGAGCGTGACTGCAGGACAGTCACCAGCACATCGCGTTTCACGGCACCCCCTACGCTCCCCGACCTGACCGGAGCGGCCGCGCGGTTCGGACTACACCGGATTCTATCACTCGGCTGACTGAAAACAAGGGTAATCATCCAATCGAGCAAATCAGAATTCTGGAGGGCAGGGCCCGAGCGCCTGCCGCGATGGTAGCATCGCGGGGGCGGGCGTCGCTGTGGGAGGCTCGTATGGTAGCATCGCCGCACAGCTGCGGCTCCTTCATTTAGAGGAACCGCGCCTTGGAGAGGTTTATTCCCTTACGGGGAGCGGTCAGGAATGGGTTCCGTGAAAGTTGTGGTGGTGATTCCAGCGCGGTATGCGTCCACGCGGCTGCCGGGCAAACCGCTGGTGTCTCTTGCAGGAAAGCCGATGATTCAGCGGGTTTATGAACGCGCGAAGCTGGCCGCTCGCGTTGACCGCGTAATTGTGGCAACCGACGACGAGCGCATCGTGAAGGCGGTTGAGGGATTTGGCGGTGAGGCGCGCATGACGCGCGCGGATCATCGCACCGGCACCGAGCGAGTTGCCGAAGTCGCGGCGCATGAAGCAGGGGACGTCTTTGTAAACGTGCAAGGAGACGAGCCGCTGCTCGACCCCGTTACCGTGGACGCGGCAGTTGCTTCCCTACTGGAAGAGCCCGCGGTAGAGATCAGCACAGTTGCGACGCCGATCAAGACGCCCTCCGATATCATGGATCCCAACGTGGCGAAGGTTGTTCTGGATTTCGAGGACAACGCCCTCTATTTTTCGCGGGCGCCGATTCCGTGGGTGCGCGATACCACGAGCAAGATTCACGCGCGGCACCTGAAGCATCTTGGACTGTACGTGTTTCAGCGAGAGGCTCTGCTGGAGTATCCCACGCTGCCTCAGGGAGAGCTCGAGCGCGTCGAACAGCTCGAACAACTCCGCTGGCTGGAAAACGGCTGGAAGATCCGAGTTGCCGAGGTAGAGCACGACGCGGTCAGCGTGGACGTGCAGGAAGATGTGGCGCGGGTGGAAAAATTGCTTCAGAGAGAAAGCTGAAGATTCCCAAAATGGAACGCAAGAGGTATCAAGACCCCTCCCCTCCTATTTGTAAGTATTGATTCTAAAGAGCTTAGAGTCCTTTGTTTTCATAGCCTTTTGCAACTGTTGATTCTAAGGGGCTAATCTCTCAGAGAGGTCTCACAGATTTGCCGGAGGTGAGCGAGAGAAGACTGGGCTTGTAAACTAACTGAAGATAGAGCCGCCCGCTACAACGGCTGACCAGCACGATTATTGTTGGGCTTTCAGGATCCCTGCGACGATGCGCTGAGGCCCCGAATTGTTGTCCTTGTTTGCGAAGAACGCCAGCTGCGGGTTGACGACGTAGAGCACGAAATCGATGGGGTTGGCGCCATTCAGGTTGATAACCATGGTGTTGCGCTGGCCACCGTTGCCTGTGCCGTCGCCTCCGATGGTAATGCTGCCACCCAGTCCAAAGCCGGTTTGTGGCGCGCCATTCGTGAATTGGAAGATGTCGAATGTGCCGCTTAGGGCCAAATTCGTAACCTTAGTTTGCGCGAGCAGGTCTTCTTCGTCCTGAATCGCGAAAGTGCCGCCCTGCTGAACGCTGAGGCCGCTCCAATTCAGAGCATAAGGCCCCGTAATGTTGCTGCTCGAAAAAGGACCGCCGGTTTGGGCCACGATGGAGCCATCGGCGACGTCGACAACGACATTTGTGGAAGATTGGCTTTGTTCCTGAATCACTCCATTGGTAGCAGAACTGAGATAAAACACAAACGTCAGAGGAACAGACAAGTTGTTCGCTTTGAAGGTAAGGACGCCGCGGCCGGGGTTGGCTTGGTCCAGGGTGACGCTCGTGTTCGAACCTGAGTCCGTCATTTCAAATTTGCCCACATCGTTCGTGTCGGCAAGAATGTTACTGAGGCTCGAACCGTTGACGGTGAAACGCCCAACGCGGGTAATGCCGCCGCTGCCGGAAGTGCCGGCCACAATAAAGACGTAGCTGCCGCCGAAGGCCACGGGATTGGCGAGCGGGGGCTGTGAAACGGCATCGCCCGAGAGCATGCCGTTGCTGGTGCTGAGAAAGCGGACCCTGCCTGCGTCCACGATGTAGAACACATATTGGATGCCGCTTAGCTGGGCAATCCCACGTCCGTTAGAACCCAACGTCGAGGTATTCAGAGGATCTTGTGCCATAGTTCCAACAAAAGACGTCGGCGTAGGCGTAGGTGGGATGTTGCCATTGTCGTTTTCGTCCTCAACACCCGCGCTGACGACCCCGCTGTTAACGCTGAATTGGCCGACGATGGAGTCCGGAGCCTGCCCGCTGTCCAAGCCGGCAAAATCAAAAACGTACGCACCGGCTGAGCCGGGTATCGTTGAACCAAATGAGGCAGGATTCTGCAAAATAAAATTGCCGCTGCCGGTGGAAGCCTGGCTGACCGTGGAAGTCTCGTCGATCATGAGCCCGTCGCTGGCGATAGAACCATTGCTGGCAGACGTGAGCACGATGGAAAAGTTGATTGAGTTTTGGCCAAGTACCAGGGTGAGCGTGCCGCGGCCGTCCTGATTCATCGTGTAGTTCCCGCCGGTAATATCGACCGCGCCGCTGGCTGTTCCTGAGGTGTTGACATCTTCCACGCCGCCCGTGATGTGCCCTTGTCCATCGGCAACAAAACTTCCCACTCGCGCCAGAGGACTAAAAGTGTTGGATATGACTTCGCCGTTGGTTATGAAGGCGTAGGTGCCATTGAGGCTAGCGAGGCCAAAATTGCCAGCGGGAGGAGGCGGTTGAACGCTGGAACCGCCGCCATTGCAGGCGGCAGTCCAAAGGGCAGCGGCTGCGACCAGCGCTGTGATCAGGCGGCTCATCGGGCACCTCGCAGCGCTTGCTTTTGGGCCGGCGTCAAGGTTGCCGCGCCCGTCAGCGGAAAGCCCTTTGCGTTGCGCACCGCAACGGCCTGAGTACCCTTCTGCACGATGCGCGCGGCAAAATACGTACTTTCGCCGGTCGCCATAGGTTCGCCGATGATGCGCACGCTGTCGCCGGCGTTCAGCTCCAAATGATTCGCCTGAAGCACACGAGCATTGCCCAGATGCACGTCCACCTGGCCGGAAGCCGTATGGATGGCGACGTGCGCGCCCATCGGCGGAATAACCGAAGTTGTTTCGTATTTTACGACCGTGCCGATAAGCTGGATTTCGCGGCTGGCATCGTAGGCCTGCAGCAATTGCGCGTCGGAAGGCACGGCTTTTTGCGCGTTTTGAGCAATTGAGGAAGAGCAGAGTGTCAACAAACTGGCGAGCAAGAGTGCTAGAGGTACGCAAATCTTAAGTTTCATGGCCCCTTCCCACGTCTGAAAATTCCACCCGGAACCAGTTCACGTTGCGGGGATAAACGGAAGCCGTTGAAAGCGCAACGCTCATGGCTCTTTTTCTTAGATGACGAGTCCTCGATAGAGGGTGTCGCCAGGAAACCCGGAAGTTCCAGGCTTGCAATAGGTTGCAAACGCGGAAATTCATCGAGTATTCCCCACCAAGTTCAACCCATTTCCTGAGAGAAAGTTTCGCGGCTCAATGCAGTGAAATGAACAGCCGAAATGAGCGGTCCGAGCAACTGAGGGTCGAAGAAGTTAGTATACAATCGGCAAATCAACCGTTTTTTCTATTCGCGTGTTGATTCGAGAATGGGGCTAAACACAATCTAAAATGGATGGTCCTCAGATGAAGCTCTCTCCCACAGGAATCCAGCAGAATGAGTCCACATGGCGGGTGATTGTTCTCGTTGCACTGCCCCTGGCATTTGTCCTCGTGATTTCCATATTCGCCGCACCCCCCCAGCACGCGCAGCAGGCGTTCGAGCTGGATAAGCTGTTCCGGCGGGCGTTCCTGACGCGGGAGTTTCAGCCAAAGCGTTTTGGGCCAGCGCGCTGGCTGGGCAAGGGAGAGGCCTACACGACGCTCGAGCGATCGAAAGAGACCGCGGGCGCAAGCGACCTGGCGCGCTACGACACAGAAACAGGAAAGCGCGAATTGTTGATCGCGGCCAGCGAGCTGAGTCCTGCTGGTTCGGACAAACCGCTGCCGATTGAAGACTACACATGGTCGCCGGACACGAGCCAGGTGTTGATTTACACCAATTCGCGAAGAGTGTGGCGCGCAAACACGCGCGGAAATTACTGGCTTTTCGACAGGCGAACGAGAGCTTCGCGGAAGTTGGGCGGAGACGCCACGCCTTCGACGCTGCAGTTCGCGACGTTTTCCCCCGATGGAACCCATGTTGCCTACGTGCGAGAAAACAACATCTATGTGGAGTCCGCCCAAGGAGGGACGATCACGCAACTGACGCGCGACGGCTCCGAGACAATCATCAATGGAACTTCGGATTGGGTTTATGAGGAAGAGTTGGGGCTGCGCGATGCCTTTCGCTGGAGTCCCGACGGGAAAAGTATCGCATATTGGCAATTCAACACCGCGGGGGTGAAGAAGTTCCCGCTGCTTTACAACATAGGCGGGCCGTACGACATCGTCACGCACATTCCTTATCCGGAGAATGGCGTCTATCCGCTTGTGAAAGAGATTCCGTATCCGCTGCCGGGGACTCCGAATTCGGCGGTTCGCATAGGAGTGATTCCTGCGGCGGGAGGCGAGACGAAATGGATGCAGGTGCCGGGCGATCCGACGGACAACTACATCGCGAGAATGGAATGGGACGGAGACTCGAGGAACCTGGCGCTGCAGCATTTGAACCGGCTGCAGAACACGAACGATGTTCTGGTGGCGGATGCGGCGACTGGAAGCGTGCGACAACTTTATCAGGACCATGATGCGGCGTGGGTGGACGTGGTCGAAGACTTTCGCTGGCTGCATGGCGGCAAGGACTTTCTGTGGGTCAGCGAGCAGGACGGCTGGCGCCACGTCTATGTTGTTGCCCGGGACGGAAAAGCGCGGCTCGTAACGACGGGTGGCGACGTTGTGCGCGTGGTGGGCGTCGCTCCGGAAGAAGACTGGCTGTACTACATAGCCTCGCCGGAAAACGCGACACAGCGATATCTGTATCGCACGCGGCTTGACGGCACGGGGACCGGCGAGAGACTGACTCCGCCGAATGAGCCCGGCGTTCATTCGTACCAAGTGTCGCCAGACTTCCTTTACGCAATTCATTCCTATTCGAGCTTCGACGAGCCACAAATCACCGAGCTTGCGCAATTCCCGAGTCAACGGGTGTTGCGAGTGGTGGAAGACAATGCGGAATTGCGCGCGAAGGTGAAGGAGCTTTATCCGCAACGGACGGAATGCCTCTCCCTAGAAATCGGCGCGGGCGTCAAACTGGACGCGTGGATGATAAAGCCGAGAGATTTTGACGCCAAACGAAAATACCCCGTTCTTGTTTACGTCTATGGGGAGCCGGCGGGGCAAACGGTGATGGATAGCTGGGGCGGCGAACGCCAGATTTTTCATCAGGCGTTGGCGGCCGAGGGGTATCTCATTGTCAGCATCGACAATCACGGGACGCCAGCGCCGAGGGGCCGGGCATGGCGAAAGATCATTTATGGGAGCGTTGGCGTTCTGTCGTCAGAAGAGCAGGCGAAGGCCATGAAAAAACTGGAGGAAATGTATCCGTTCATCGACGCGAATCGCGTGGCGGTATGGGGATGGAGCGGAGGCGGAACGAATACGCTGAACCTGATGTTTCGCTCGCCAGAGGTTTACAGCGTAGGAATGAGCGTGGCGCCAGTTCCCGACCAGCGGCTATACGACACGATCTACCAGGAACGGTACATGGGACTCCCCAAGGACAATCCCGAAGGCTATAAGGCAGCCTCTGCAATCAATTTTGCAGAAGGATTGAAGGGGCACCTGCTGATTGTGCACGCTCCCGGAGACGACAACGTTCATTTTCAAGGAACTGAGCTGTTGCTGAACCGGCTTGTGGAACTGGGAAAGCCGTTTGATTTCATGGAGTATCCAGGACGAACGCATTCGTTAGCAGAGGGAGCGGGGACGCACTATCATCTTTACTCGCTTTTGGCGCGGTATCTCGAAGAACACCTCAAGGCGGGGCCGCTCCCGCAATAAAGCGCGCTGCCCCGGGGATTGAAAGCGCACGGTGAAGCCTTTTGCAGGCTATTGGATGGGCGGCCACGCGCGGCATTCCGAGGCGCTGACCGGCGAAGTCAAAGGAAGGCCCACTTTCAAGTGGATCACTCCGTCAGAGGTCGAACAGAAGCTGCGCGTTCCGCTATTGCTGTTCACTGGCGTGGCAACCACGACGTATTCCTTGCATACGCGAAGCTTACACATAGCGTTAATTCGGAATTGATATCCTGATTTGGTGCACCAGGCGTCGCCCGCGCAAGCCGCATTGGCCAAAGATTGGTCGATGAGATCCGCATGTTCCGGGGAATTGGCGTTGGGCCCGCGTGGGTCCGGACCGAGCGTGGCCAGATTTGGCGCGAAGCCCCTCTTGGGATACATGGCTTCGTAGGTAACCTGAGCCGTGTTTACAGTCCGCACGCTGCCGACGGCGCTCGTTTCATTGGCGGCCATGCGCGAACGCAGCAAGTTGGGAATGGCGATGGCCGCTACAATCAGCGTTGTAGGGACATCGAAGGAGCCACTGGAACTCATCTCGCGAATGGCTGATTCCTCGCCGTAAACGGAGAAGACGGTTGGCGAGGCTTCTTTCGAAAGCTTTGCGAGAGTATCCGCCAGCTCCGGCGCTATTCGCTGCATTTGCAAGGCAGCCATACTCCCCGCATTCTGATAAAGCAATGCGGAAGCATTTGCGGAGTGGCCCGGGAGCGAGGCGAGAAATTTGCCGGACTTCGCGAGCGATCCCCCGGATCGATGAAGCGCAACGGCCTCGGAGACGGCCTCGTGACTGGAACCGGCAATCAAGTAGCCATCGGCAAAAGCGTAGGCAATTTCCATGGGCGCGGGTGAAGATGGCACTCGGACGGAATGGTACGTGGTTCCACCTTCTTCGAACTGCTCGGCTTTCAACTGTCCCAGAGCAAGCAGCGTCTCCAGCGTGTGCTGCAGGCGAGCGGCATCGCGCACGTTGAGCATGGCCTTCCAGGCGGGCTTCGGGGGATTGATGCTGTCGAGTTCCACGGTGAGTTCGCCGCCCAGCAGATTGAGCAAATCGTCCTTGAGGCTGAGCCCCAGCGCTTTCT
>CAZGBQ010000017.1:33385-35297 GCA_964524045.1 uncultured Acidobacteriaceae bacterium | reverse complement strand
CGCACGTCGGAGCTTGGATCGCTTTTCGCCATATTCTGTAAAGTCAATAAGCCAGACTTTCCGCGCGCCGCGCCCATCCAAAACGCGGCCTGCTTGCGCAAGCCTTCGCGCTGGTCAGGCTTTACAAAGGATTCGAACGCGCGATCCGCGGAAGGGTCCGCGTGAAGCGCGATGGCCGTTAGCGCTCCCTGGCCCAAGCTGCGCTCGTGATTGCCATGCTCGTCGAAATTGGAGTCGTGGACGTACGTCGCGAGCAGCGCCACGCTTTCTGCGGGCTTTACGCCGGTGAGCCAAACGAACGGCAAACCACCGACGTCCAGAGTGCAGTCTTCCGAGGCAATCCGGATGCGAACCACTTGTTTCGCTTGCAGCCGAAAGAGCACGATGAGTTGGCGCGGGCCTTCCAGTTTGAGAGTTCCCGCTGGCGGCACGATGGTGGTCCCGCCATTCTCGTTATGGTCGCGTTCCAGGCGGCATGTGCCACAGTAACCATCGCTGCTGCGATAGTTGTCGCAACAGGTGTTGTGTTCGCCCGCTATTTGATCGACGGCGTAGCCGACCCACTCCGGTTTCTCCGTCTGAGCGGCAATTCCGCGCACTGTAGCGTCCAGGCTTCCCGTAACTGCGCGCGTTTCGATCTTGGCATTTTCGATGCGCGGCATCTCGGCTCCAGCTTGCGTCTGTGCGGCATAGGCTTTGCCAAAATAGGCGCGGGGCGTACCGCCCCTTGCGAATTCGGCCACAGCGCAGAGGACCCCCACGCAAATCATTGCCAGGCCAAGAATCCTTCGCCCCGTCGTCAGGTTGTCATTCCCGTGCATCTGCCACCTCACTTTTGCAACAGCTCCATCAAGTAGTCGTTGCCTTCCTTTGAGCCCATGAGAGACAGTTTTTCAACCGCCCGCTTTTTCAACCCTGGATCTTTTTCACTCCTGGCAATGGCGACCAGAGCCTTCGCGTTCCCTTGGAGAAAATAGGCTTGCAGCACTTCCTCTTTCATGCCGCGGTCCGTCTCTTTTGCATAAATGTCTTGGAGAGCCTTGGAGGCATCAGCGCCGCCCATCAACCCGAGGTTTCGAATGGCCGTGCGGCGCAGCTCGGGATCCTTCTCGCCTTGCGCGGCCTGCACAAGTTTTCCAGAATCGCCGGCAAGGAAGAACGCCTGTAGGATTTCTCTCCGAACCTCCGTTGAGCCCTCCCCCTGATACAGTTGCTCAAGCTCGCCGGTGCCGTGGACCAGACCGAGCTGACGGATGGCTTCGCGGCGAAGCGATTCGTCTTTCTCGCTCTTCGCTGCGGCGAAAAGGTGCTCGTGGTCGCCTCCAATCATGTAGCTTCGGAGGATGGCGCGTTTCACGGAAGCATCGCTGCTCGAAGCATAGATTTCAGCCAGGGTCTTCCGAGATTCGGCGCCGCCAAAAAGGCCCAGGTATTCCACAGCCTTGCGTTGTAGATCGGGATTGTTCTGGCCCTTCGCAATTTTTGCGATGATGTCCCGTGACTGCGGAGAGCCGCTTTGGGCCATCACGAAGAGCGCTTTCGACTTTTCCTTTGGCGAAGCGGAACTGTTCAGCACTTTCTCCAGCAGCGGCATGGCGCGCTCCGGGTCGCTGTTCATGAGCCCCTGGATAGCCAGCATCTTCAGATCGTCGTCGCTCTGATTTTCCGGATGAGTTCCAGGGTGCGGAGCCCCTGAAGATTGGCGGACTTCGATTTCCAGCGCCTCAGCATCTTTCTTCCAGCGGCTTTGTGCGTACTTGGCCTTCAAATTGGCGATGGTGGCCAGAGCAGCAGCTTTCTTACCCTGACGATTCTCTGCGTAGGCTTTCCAATAAAGGGCCGCGTCGGTCTGCGGCCCATTCATTTGGACGAGCTCGGCGAATTTGTGAGCGGCTTGTTCGTAGTGATCCTC
>CAZGBQ010000017.1:4964-33285 GCA_964524045.1 uncultured Acidobacteriaceae bacterium | reverse complement strand
CATTCATTTGGACGAGCTCGGCGAATTTGTGAGCGGCTTGTTCGTAGTGATCCTCCTCGAGGGCTTCACGGCCGTCGTCGTACAATTCCTGCAACCGGTCGATCCGTTCCTGTTCGCGGTCGCGCTTTTCTTGCTCCCGGTCGCGGCGCTCCTGTTCTTTGTCTTGAGCGTCCTGCGGAGCCTGAAAGGAATCCTGGGGGCGAGGATCGCTCGTCACAAGCCGGGCAGCGCGCGCGCCTGCGGGAAAGAGCATCAGCGCTGCGAGCGCGATCCAAGTAACGCTGGTTCTAGGTGAGTTTCGCTGGGTCATGCTTTATTCCTTTCTTTCGTCGGAGAATTTGTTTGCGCCGGAGCGGGATTGGAAGCTTTTTGCCGTTCCTGCAGTTCCCTGCCAACCACCCGAACTTTGAACAGAATTCCGCGCGCCTCGATCTTCTGGCGAATCTTTTCCAGTTGCGCCGGCGTGACCTCTTCTGGGCTGTGCGCCACGTCGATAAGAACGCGCTCGAGTTCGTCCAGTACACTGGCGAGGCCGGCGTCGCCTTCCTTGAGCGCCGTCTGCCGGTAGAGACGGTTTTCTTCCAACAAATCTTCCGCGCGGCGCTGCTCGGCGGCAATGTTCACTTGTTTCTGCGCCGGATCGAGTGGCTCGGCGTTCGAAAGCTCGACGAGCATCATTTCGGAGCGGCCGAGATGTTCACCCACAGCCACAACCAGCACGCGCTCGCGGATTTGCTCTTTATTTGCAGCGACGTCCGGCGTTGGCTTTTCCTTGGAGAACCTCCCTAGCAAAAACGCGGCGAGGAGCAATGTCAGCGCTACCCCAACTGTCGCCAAGCGTCGCGGTTCGAACCATGCCTGCCACCACCGTATGCGTTTCTCCGGCAACCGCGGCGCGATCTGCTGCCACACGGCGCGTCCGTAATTCTCGCCGGGATCAGGCACCGGCAGCGTATCGAGCGCGGCCAAGACTGCTTCGATTCGCTGCAACTCCGCGCGGCACTCTTCGCAGGCAGCCAGGTGCCCGGCAACGTTGGCCGTCTCCGCCGCGACTCCTTCGCGATAGGCGATCAATTCTTCCTCAGTCATGTGCTTCATGTTTCCGTTCCCATTGCTCTGACCTGGGCCGTTCTACCCACGAACGGCTGCAGGGCCAGTCGCAATTTCTGCACAGCGCGAAACACTGTGTTCTTCGCTGCGCCGGAGCTGGATTTCAGGACTTCGGCAATCTCCTCGATTGCGCAGCCTTCCCAGTGCCGCATTACGAAAGCGGTCCGTTCCGAATGAGAGAGCGCAGCGAGAGCAATTTCCATTCGCTTTCGCAATTCGAGGCTTTGCGCAAGGCGTTCCGGGGTCGGCGCTGCATCCTGGACCAGGGTCACCGGATCGCTTTCCATTCCTTCTTCGTGAACGGCGGGTTCCGCTCTTCGCGCTTCTTCCTTCTTGCCTTGCCGCATGCGGTCAATCGCATAGTTGGCGGCGATGCGGTAAACCCAGGTTCCGAAGTTCGCTCGTGCCGCGAACTGACCAAGTTTTTGGTACGCGCGCAAGAAAGCCTCCTGAACCACCTCTTCAGCATCGGGCCGGTTCCCGGTCATGCGGTAAGCCAGGCGAAAAACATTGCTGCTATGCCGCTCCACGAGAATGCGGTAAGCATCGCGATCGCCAGCCAAAGTGCGCTCTACCGCAAGGGCGTCGCTGTCTGCGATGGCCTGGGCGTTCTCAACGCTGGGTTGCATTCGAATCATTAGACAGGATATTGCCCTTGCGGTTAGGTCGAGCTAACAGCTTTTGCACCAGCAAGTTAGCTCAACCAGGGCTGAGCGCATGCTACCACTAGAGGCGGCTGTGTTTTCGCCCCTCGGCAGAATTCGCGCACCTATCTGCGGTATCATGAAGAAGGATCGCGACAAGTTGCCAGATTCCCGGATTTGCTCTCAGCACAGGAGAAGGAATTGATTCCACGCTACACGCGCCCGGAGATGGGCCATGTCTGGAGCGATGCCAACCGCTTCGCCAAATGGTTGGAAGTGGAGCTCGCCGCCACCGAGACATTGGCGGAGTCCGGCCAGGTGCCAAAGGAAGCGGCCGCGTCGATTCGAACGCGCGCCAGGGTCGATGTTGCGCGCATCCACGAACTTGAAGAGCGCGTTAAGCACGACGTCATTGCCTTCACGATGGCCGTCGGTGAATCGATCGGCGATCCGGATGCCGCTCGCTGGCTGCACTATGGCATGACCGCGAACGACGTCGTGGATACTGCGCAGGCTCTGCAGGTTCGCGATGCGTCGAAGTTAATCGAACGCAACTTGGTGATTTTCGGCGAGATCCTCGATCTTCGCGCGCACGAATTCCGCTACACGCCCCAAATTGGGCGGACTCACGGCATTCATGCCGAGCCGATCACGTTTGGCCTGAAAATCGCTAACTGGTTTTCAGAGAACCAGCGGAATATTGCGCGCTTTCGTGACGCCGCCGCGCAAATGGCCATAGGAAAGATCTCGGGCGCGGTAGGCAATGCTTCGCACCTCGGGCCGGAAATGGAACAGCGCATTTGCGAGCGCCTCGGCCTCGCCGTCGCTCCGATAGCGTCCCAGGTGATTCAGCGCGACCGTCACGCGCAGTATCTCAGCGCGCTTGCGCTCATCGCTGCCACACTCGAGAAAATCGCGCTGGAGACCCGGCACCTGCAACGCACGGAAGTTCGCGAGGCGGAAGAACCGTTCGCCGAAGGGCAGCGCGGCAGTTCGGCCATGCCGCACAAACGCAATCCCGTGACTTGCGAACAAATCTGCGGGCTGGCCCGTTTGGTGCGTTCCAACATGCTCGCCGCATTCGAGAACGTGGCCCTGTGGCATGAACGGGACATTTCGCATAGCTCCGTCGAACGCGTGATTCTGCCCGACTCCACGATTCTCGTAGATTACATGCTCTCGAAAATGGTTACCATAATCGGCCAGATGCGCGTGTTTCCGGAGCGCATGCTGCGCAATCTCGAGGCCACGCACGGCCTGGTTTTTTCGGGGCAGTTGCTGCAGGACCTGGTGGAAAGCGGAATGCCGCGCGACGACGCCTACAAGGCGGTGCAGGAAAACGCGATGGCCGCCTGGGAGTCAGACGGCAACTTCCGCGAACGCGTTGCTGCCGACCAGCGAATTGCAAAATACCTCGATTCGAAAGCGCTCGCGCACACGTTCGATCTTCAGCGGCAGCTTCGCTATGTGGACGCCATCTTCGATCGCGTGTTTGGCCGTCATCCCGCTGGAGAGAAATCGGCCGCTGGCTCCGGGGGAAGGCGCTGAGTCTTACCCAGCGGAGAATCATGGGGGTCGGAGCAATTTCACGGTAAAAAAAAGCGTCCCGGTGAAACCGGGACGCCGTTCAGCCTCTTCTAATTCCGGCTTGCGCAGAAATTAGCTGCGGAGGCGGAAAGTCTTGATGTTTTCAGTCGTTAGTATTTAGACTGAGGACTGTCTACTCCACGCGCTGTACGTACCGCGCTTCCGAAGTGTCCACTTTGATGCGGTCACCTTGATTGACAAACGGCGGAACCTGCACCACTAACCCCGTTTCCAATGTTGCAGGCTTCATGACCGCGCTAGCCGTGGCTTTCTGCAGCGTCGGTTCGGTCTGCGCTACTTTCAGCTCCATAGTATCCGGCAAAGCGACACCGATGGGCTTTTCCTCGAAGAATTCGACACTAACGACGGTGTTCGGAATCAGGTAGTACACTGTTTCGCCAAGCTGCTCGCGCGTCAGGTGCATCTGTTCGTACGTTTGCGTGTTCATGAAGTGAAAGTCGTCTCCCTCGCTATAAAGGTACTCGAACTCCACTTCATCCAGAATCGCGCGGTCGACAAATTCCTCGGCGCGGAACCGGTAGTCGATGATCGCGCCGGTTTTGAGATTCTTCATGCGCGTCTGCATGGAACCGCGTTTGTTGCCGGGCGTGCGGTGCTCCGTGCTGAAAACGGTGAAAAGCTGGCCCTCGTGCTGGATGACCATGCCGGGGCGAAGTTGTGTGGCCTTGACGCTGCTCATTGTTTGTTTGCGGCCACTATGCGGCCGACGGCTCCCTAGATCGTTTCGGTTTCGGAAATTCAGGCGGGCCAGGAATGTGGCCACATCCGGAATGACACGAGGCACGCTGAGAGAAAATCCCGCCCAGCGCAGATAATCAGTATAAATGGGCCGCTTCTGCCCGGTCAATCGTTGCCCCGGCGAGCCTCCTTTGCGCGCAGCGCGGCGGCTGCGGCCATGAGCTTTTCAATTTCATCAGGGTCGCGCGGCAGCCGTTCGCTCAGCAACTTGTAGCCGGACTCCGTGATCAAAATGTCGTCTTCGATGCGCACGCCGAGACTTTCTTCCGGGATGTAGATGCCCGGCTCGACGGTGACGACCATTCCCGGCTGAAGCGGGCCGCACGATTCGCCGGGGTCGTGCACGTTAAGCCCGATATTGTGCCCAAGCCCATGAATGAAATACGGGCCGAGCGGCTGGCCCTGGCGGTCCTTTCCGTGCGTGTTGATGTAATCGTAGGCGATATTCATGAGTCCGTCTTTCTTGCCTTTGCAGAAAAAGTGCGCGCCCGGCTTGACCGCGGCGAGCGCGGCATTCTGCGCGGCAAGCACAATGTCGTAAATTTCACGCTGGCGAGGCGTGAACTTGCCGTTAGCGGGCACAGTGCGCGTGATATCGGCGCTATATCCGGAGTACTGCGCGCCGACATCGAGAACGACGATGTCGCCATCCGCGATCTTGCGAGCCAGCTTGTCGTAATGGAGCGCCGTGGAATTGGGCCCGGCGCCTACAATCGGCGCATAACCCTCGGCTTCCGATCCGCCCATCGCATGTACTTCCACCATTTTTGCGGCGACCTGGTACTCGTACAGGCTCGGCCGCATCATCTTCATGGCTTCGAACTGCGCATCCAGTGAAAGTTCAATGGCCCGCTTCAAGAAGACCAGTTCGCCGGAGGATTTGACCTGACGCAACGCGGCAATCTGCGAGCGAATGTCTTTCAGTTTTGCCTGCGGGGCGGCGAGCTGGAGCCACTCAATGACGGCTTTTTCGTGAGGGTAGCCGCCGAGCTCCTTGTCGTAGGGAAGAATCGTGCAGAGCGTGGGATAAAGCTTGGCGAGAGTTTCGACCGTAGCACGCATCTCGGCGAAAGGTTTTACGCTCGCGAATCCCGCGCGCGCCTCAATGGCGGGATCCGAAGGCGACATGCGCACGCCATTCCATTTCTCCTTGCCTGGATCTTTGACAGGAAGAAATAGAATTTCGCGCGGTCCGTCCGAGGTCGCGACGGCCCCCGTCCCGTGGGCCGCAGGAAATAGGATCAGGCTTGCGCCTTCCTCGTTGTGGCCAGTCAGGTAGTAAAAATTCTCTTCCTGCGAGAAGACATAGGATTGTGAGTCTTCTTCGCGACCGGTGAAGCCCCAGAGGATGATGGGCGCGTCTACTTGCGCAGCGAGCTTGGCACGGCGCTCGGCGTAAACGCTGTTCGGTTCGCGCTCACGCCGTTCCTGGCTCCGTGCAGAACAGGTGAAGAAACAGAAAGCCAGAATTGCTGCGAAAAACATACCGCAATCGGAAGGCCGCGGCACAATCGCTGCGAAATTCCAGCGACGACACGATTTCCATCGCCACAGGCGACCACTCATATCGTCCACCTCGCAACCACCGGTTTATTCGAATCCCCGCCGGGCAAGCGGTTCCGCGGGCCATAGGTCCTGCCATAAGCGAGCTGCTCGCAGAGGAGTGATTGTATCCGAATGGAGCGAAATGACACAGGAGGCAGGTGGGAGCTCCGTCAGCTGCCGAAGAATCGAATCAAGTGGTCGCAAACGACCGCCGATTCTTCGTGCTGGAGCCAGTGCGTGGCGTCGGCGAATGTGTATAGCTCCGCGTTGGTGCAGTAACGCAGGCTTTCGCGCGCCATTTCGGCCAGTAGAAATTGATCGCGTTCGCCCCAGAGGATGCGCGTCGGTACGCGGACCATGTTGTCAGGGAATGTAACGCGATGACGGAAGGCGGCGCGATACCAGTTGATCATGCCGGTCAGGGCGCCTGGTTGTGACCATGCCGTGCGATATTGCGCGAGATCGTCAGCAGAGAAAGTGCCCGGGCGGCTGGAGCGGAGGAGGGCACGAGTGCCCATATGAAAATCGCGTGCGGAAAGCACCGTTTCCGGCAGCCACGGAAGCTGAAAGAAAAACATGTACCAGCTTCGGAGCGCTTGACGAAAGCGAGTGAAGACGTAGCGGCGCATGACCGAGGGATGCGGCACGTTTAGGATTACAAGCTTCGCGATGCGCTCGGGATAAAGAAGAGCCGTGCTCCACGCGACCGCGGCGCCCCAATCGTGACCCGCAAGATAGATTTTCTGCTGCCCCATCTGGTCAGCGATCGCGATGACATCGGAAACCAGTTCCGCGATAGCATAGGGACTAACATCTTTGGGTTTGCTACTAAGGTTGTAGCCGCGCTGGTCCGGAACGATGACGCGAAAACCAGCATTGGCCAGCGGCTCAATTTGCTTTCGCCAGCCATACCAAAACTCTGGAAAGCCATGCAGCAGAACGACGAGCGGACCATCATTGGGCCCCGCAGCCTTCGCATGGAGGCGGACAGAGCCGCTTTGAAAGCAAACGGTTTCCACCTGGAGCTCTGGGGCGGATTCTATCAGGTACGACGAGGACTGCACCGCACGAAGTAGGCTTGCTCACCTGTACGGAGCGGGGCACCGCAGCCCAAGAGCAAACCAAACCTCAGATGCTTCCTGACGTTACTGTTTGTAGCGATCCTTGTAGAAGTCAATCTGCTGTTGGATCTGCTCCTTTGAAAGGCCGGCAGTCCACTTATGGAAGTCGTTCTTCATGACATCTGCGGTCACGCCAGGCAGCAGTCTCTCGGCTTCGGGAATAAATTCTGTGTAGAAGTGTTTGGCCACTTCGTAGAAGCCATGCCATTGCGTGTAGTCCGGGCCCATCATCGCCGTGCCCATTCGCGCGCGGCGGCCTTCATGATGCCAGAGCTCGTAGTAAACCCATTCGATTTTTTCGTCGAAGGGGGTTTTGGTGAGCTTTCCAGCGGCGTAAAGCTTGTCCATGATGGACTTGGCGGGTTTGGCGAACTTTTCGTTGTAGAGGTCGATGGTGCCTTCGTACTGGGTATAGAAATTCTCAACCCAGCCGGTCGCGTGGCAGTTTGAGCAAACATCCTTCATGGCCGAGCGGCGTTTCTCCCAGTTCTCCAGCTTGATGCTGATCGCCGGGCGCAGCGTAAAGCTGATGCGGTCGCCGACATCGTGCGTAGCTTTTTGACTGGAAGTTGCGCTCATGTGGCAGGTAGCACAAGTGGGCGCCGCTGAATAATCCTTTCCCACGATCCAGGACTTCGAGTCCAGATTCATTTTGGCGATGTTGGCGCGAAACTGAATGCCGTGTTTCGATTCGGCATAAATCTCTGCCTGAGGATGATCCGGCCCCATGTGACACTTGCCGCAGTTCTCCGGCTGGCGCGCTAAAGCGGAACTGAAACCATGCCGTCCATGGCAGGCGGCGCAAGTGCCGCGGCTACCGTCCGGATTGACACGGCCAATGCCGCTGTTCGGCCACGTGGAGGGGTCGAACTTTCCATCACCAAGATGCTTCACTTCGCTTCCGTGACATTGACGGCAGCCGTTTGCTGCCGCTGGTCCGCCTTCGATGATCTCACCGAGCATGTTGTCGAGCGAGCCGATGAATTTTGCCGCCGCGGCGTGATGACTCTTTTCGAATTGTGCGGCCTCCTCGGCGTGGCAGCGCGCGCAGTAGCTTGGCGTAACAATGACGGCGATCTTCTGTCCGTAATGGTCGAAAGTAGCTGGATCATTGGCAGCGGCTTGGTGGCAGGAGTAGCAGTCGACTCCTTTCTTGGCATGCGCGCTCGTTTGCCATTGTTCCACGATGCCCGGTGTAGTGCCGGAATGACAGTCCAAACACTGCTGGCCTGCCGCAGAGACTCTTGGCGCCTGAGCGCGGCTGGCTGCGGAAATGCCTAGAGAGAGCACAAGAGCGACGTGGATGCGGAATCTCATGGGAGCCTCCTTGGGATAGGAGTGAGCCTACCCGTGGAGCGGCGGGCAGTTGCAAATGATTCTACTTTTTCAATGAGAGATTGCAATCTCCCAATTGGCTTGTGAAAGCTAACAGCAAAACAGAACTCAGAAGCCCGGGGCGCCAGAAGCGGCGGGGCGCATTTCGGGAGCGTTCACGCCAAAGCGCAGATGCGCGAAGTAAGTCTGGCCGAGCGACATGAAGCCGGTGTAGAGATAGCCCCAAACGAATAGCAGCAGGAACGGCACAGTAGCGTAGTTTTCGTTGCTGATGGCGTAGACGATGGTGAACGAAAAGTAGAAGCCAAGGAGGACTTCCGCATACGGCATCCAGCCTGCTTTGTTTCTGTAAGACTTCTTCGCAAACGTACCGCGCTTCCCTTCAATTTTGAATTTCGGCGTGCGCGCGAATTCGCTCTTCTTTCCGAAAATGGCTTCGATCACCGCCTGCGCGTTGCGCACGGAAATACCGATCCCCGTGGCCATCACGAACGGCATGTAGAGAAACGTGCGCCACCAGCTCTTGGGCCGCAGCTCTTTTTGCGCGACCAGATAAAAGCTGGAAATGGAACACGTCGACGCAAGAAACAGCGGCAGGTCGATCACCAGCATCTGAAACCAGCCCTGGTAGAAGCGGACGATCATCGCCGGAAGCAGCATGGTCGAGAGCAGCACCATGAGTGGGTAGCTGATGTTGGCCGTGAGATGAAAGAACGCTTCCGCCTTGACGTGCCACGGGGCATCGGACTTGAAGACCTTCGGCAGGATTTTCTTCGCCGTCTGCATCAGGCCCTTGGCCCACCGGGCCTGCTGTGCTTTGAAGCCGTTCATGTCCACTGGCAGCTCGGACGCGCACTCAATCTGCGGAAGGTAGAGAAATTTCCAACCTTTGAGCTGCGACCGATAAGACAGGTCGGTGTCCTCGGTCAGCGTGTCGTGCTCCCAGCCGCCGGCATCATCGATGGCCTGTCGCCGCCACACGCCTGCGGTGCCGTTGAAATTGAAAAACGTGCCGCGCCGCGAGCGCGCGCCGTGTTCGACCACGAAGTGGCCGTCGAGAAGAATCGTTTCGACGTTGGTCAGCAGAGAATAGTCGGTGTTGAGATACGTCCAGCGCGTTTGTACCATGCCGATTTTTTCGCCGCCATTGGGATTCAGGAAGTAAGGAATCGTGCGGCGGAGAAAATCGGCTTCGGGAAGAAAATCGGCATCAAAAATGGCGACGAATTCACCTTTGGCGATTTTCAACCCGTTCTCTAGCGCTCCCGCTTTGTAGCCTTCACGATTCGCGCGGTGAATGTAGACGATCGGCATCCCCTGGACCGAGTGGCGTTCGACGCATGCGCGCGCGACCTCACACGTTTCGTCGGTCGAGTCGTCGAGGACCTGCACGTCCAGAAGCTCAATTGGATAATCAAACCGCGAGACCGCCTCGACCAAGCGCTCAATCACATAGCGCTCATTGAAAATCGGCAGTTGCACAGTGACGCGCGGCCATTGCGTGACGAGCGGCGGCTCGGGCGGCACGTTCTTCGAGTACACGAAGTAGTCGTAGACCAGCCAGTAGCGGTGCAGCCCGTACATCGCCAGAACGAGAAGAACAAGGAAGTAAGGAATCATCATGGCCAAGTCGAAGGCATTGGCGTGATAAATGCCGCTGAAGGTCCGGTCCGTGATTTTGTGCCAGTAATGGCTGACGGGATTCCGCTGGGCAAGATAGTTCGACAGTGTAAGCGCGATGTGCACGATTGGAATAGTCCGCGGAGCGGCCGAGCTTCCTGGGGTCAATTTTACTCGCACTGATTATAAGGCATAATCCCGCCCGGCAATGAACCCGCAAAGCGAAAGTCAGTTGGAATCGACGAGCGCTCTTGGTGAGATCGCGCGCGTGTTCCTGCGGCTGGGTTTCATTGCGTTTGGAGGGCCGGCAGCGCACATCGCCCTGATGGAAGAGGAATTTGTGAGGCGCCGCGCATGGGTGAGTCGCGAGCGCTTTCTCGATCTTGTTGGTGCAGTGAACCTGCTGCCGGGGCCAAGTTCCACGGAGCTGGCAATCTACCTCGGACAGATCCGTGGAGGAGCAGCCGGACTCCTCATCGCAGGAGCCGCGTTCCTCTTACCGGCAGCCATTATCGTTTTAGGTTTGGCCTGGGCGTACGTGCGGTTTGGAACCGTGCCGCAAGTGGCTGGTCTACTGTTCGGAGTGAAACCAGTGGTGGTCGTTCTGATTGCCCAAGCAATTTGCGCTTTGGGCAAAACCGCGCTGCGAACCGTTCCGCTGGCATTGCTTGCGATCGCAGTGATTTTGCTATCCAGTTTTGGTGTGTCCGCGTTGATTTTGCTGATTGGAGCCGGCGGCGGCGGCATGATCTCCCGGTCAGCGTGGAGGGGCCAGTTCAAGAAAGCAGCGATGCTGGCGTATTTCGGGCGAATCGCCCGCTTTTCTGTTCCTGCTATTCCTGCGGGCTTCACGCCCGTCTTCCTCTATTTCCTAAAAGTTGGCGCCATCTTGTTTGGCAGTGGCTACGTGTTGCTGGCTGTATTGCGCGCCGATCTTGTTGTGCGGCTCCACTGGTTGACGGAAGCGCAGCTGCTGGATGCCATTGCCATTAGCCAAGCTACTCCCGGACCGTTCTTCACGGTTTCGACTTTCATCGGCTATGTATTGGGAGGGTGGCGCGGAGCGCTACTGGCCACGGCTGGCATGTTCTTGCCGGCGTTCATCTACGTTGCGGTGATTGCTAGCATTCTTCCCCGTTTGCGCCAGTCGAAAGCGGCAGGAGCATTCCTCGATGGAGTCAACGCAGCGGCGGTCGCGTTGATGGCCTTTGTGGGATGGCAGTTTGCGCGCGCGACGCTGCTTAGTGTGCCCGCTTTATTCCTGGCGGCGATCAGCGCGTTGCTCGTCTTTCGCTATCGCGTCAATTCCGCCTGGGTCATTGCCGGAGCCGGGCTGGCTGGCGCACTTTTAGTTTTTCTTCATTGGATCTGATGTTGACGCGTTGCGAAAAACGTTTCACCACCACATTCGCCTGGTATTCGTTCGCTGGGCTTCAAGGGATGAGGACCATCTTTCCTGCGGCGCCGGGCTCGAGAATTTCCTTGTGTGCGCGCGGGGCTTCCGCCAGCGGCAGTTCTTTTCCAACCACCGGGCGTAGCGTGCCGTTCTCGAGACCAGCGATGAGGCCGGCGTGAATGTCCGCTTCCTCCGCCGGCGTGATGGCCCACAGCGTAAAGCCGTGCGCCGAGGCTCTGCGCGCCATAAGGTCGCGCGGATTGATGGTAATTTCTCCGCGGTTGCCAATGATAATCACGCGCCCATTCACCGCGAGCAATTTCAGGTCGTTCGCCAGGTTCACGTTGGCGAGCATTTCCAGAATGATGTCTACGCCTCGCCCGCCCGTTGCTTTCATGATTTCTTCCAGATATCCCGCTTTGGTGTGATCGAAGACCTGGTGAGCGCCCTCGCGCTTCACTAGGTCGAGTCCCTTTTGCGTTCCCGCAGTGCCAAACACTGTGAGCCCCATGGCGCGGGCCATCTGCACGGCCGCGCTCCCCACGCCTCCGCTTGCGCCGTGCACCAGAACCGTTTCTGCCGCGCGCGCCTGCGCCGAATGAAATAGCCCATGATACGCAGTTCCATAGGGAACCCAGACACCTGCGCCCTGGCTGAAGCTGATTTTCGCGGGCAGCGCGTGCACCTGCTCCTCCAGGGCAAGCGCATATTCGGCATAAGCTCCGGTGAGAGTCTTGGCGGTGTAAACACGGTCTCCCGCCTTCACTTTTTTCACGCCGTCCCCAACCGCTTCAATCACGCCTGCGGCATCCGAACCGGGAGTGTATGGGAGCGGCGGCTTCTGCGCGTAAGTGCCCGAGCGCATGTACGTGTCGTATGGATTTACGCCCGCCGCATGGATGCGCACCAACACCTGCCCAGCAGCGGGCTTAGGAGTCGGCACGTCCTCGAGTTTCAGAACTTCCGGACCACCGAATTGTCGAACGAGTATGGCCTTCATGTCTTGGTCTCCCATCCTTAATCAATCAAACGCTGTACTTGCTGTCTGAGTTGCCGGCAAGCCGGGAAAGTTAGAAGTGATCTTCCACGCCAATCGCCGCCGCTTCTTTTTCCACTAGTCCCGCGGAGCGTCCCCACGCTGTGGTCTGCCAGTTGTCTTTTCCTTTGCTGGCAGGAATCCATGGCGGCAAAGACAGGTTGAGATATTCCGCCAGCGCAAAAAGATATGGTTCATACATCTTTCGCATCACGCCCAACTTGTGTTCGGCTTCCTGATCGTCGCGCACTTTCCAGCCGTTTTGAGCCAGGATTTCGCGAATGCGCTGCAACTCTCCTGCGGGAAGCCGTTCCTCGGGCGGCACGCGCGGCCGTGTCTTGAAGACTTGCGAGAGATCAACGGCCGCGTGGCGGGTAATGGCAAATGTCAACTCCGCCTGTCTGCGGCAGGAATCCTCGGTGCTTATTTTCACAAGCGCGCAACTGTCCAGGATCGCGGCCAGCGCGGCGATCCACGATTGGTTGTCGTGCTGGGAGCGAAAGAACGCCAACACCGGGTAAGAGAGATGACTTTCCATCAGCTCAGCGGCCCAAAATTCCCAGTCCTTGAGAAGCTGACGAAGGGCTTCACCTCCACCGGGATACGCGTGACGGCGCAGCAGCTCCCCGGCTGTGGGCGGCGTGCCCGCGCGCGCATCCAGCAACGCGATATTCACTTCGCGCTTTGAAAACGATCCATAGATGAATGGCAAATAACCGATCACCGCTGCAAGAAAACCAAATCCAAAACCGGCTTCCAGAACAACCAGGAACCGCGCCAAGCCATTCCTCGGAACAACATCACCAAGCCCCAATGTAAAAAAAGTCGTCCCGCTGAGATAAATGTCGGTCGCAAAACCCGGCTGACTGCCCGCGGTGTTCACGCTCGATCCCGCCCCGTATTGCATCAGGCCAAACGCCAGGACCAGACCAACCGCCCACACACCCACCAGCACGAGCAAGGAGAGCGGACCGAAAAAGCCCAGCAGGGTCTCACGCGTCTTCCGTTCGGCAAAAAGCTTGGTGACCAGTTTCCAGGCGTTCCAGCTGAACTTGTAAAAGACACGCGCCAGGCGGAACCTTCGCGTGACCCGGCGCGGCAGGATGATGGATTCGAACGCGTCCCAGAGCACGATCAAAAAGATCGCGACACCCGCTGCGAACGCGCCTGGAGCTGGAATCATGTGCGGCATGGTATTCGTGCGTTTTTTCTCGCTCGAGAATTAGACGACCACGCGTGCAGTATTTACGAAACCAACCGCGCGCTGACGCTGATTTCCGCCTTGAAGAGTTTCGAAACCGGGCAGCCGGTCTCCGCCGCTTTCACGGCTGCGTCAAACTTGGCTTTGTCTGCGCCGGGAACCTGCGCGACAAGATCAAGGTGGCTTTTCGTGATCGCAAATCCATCAGGCAATTTCTCCAGAGAAATCGTCGCCGTGGTTTCCAGCTTGGTGGCAGTCATGCCGGCGTTGCCCAACTGCGCCGATAGCGCCATGGTGAAGCATCCCGCATGAGCCGCCGCGAGGAGTTCCTCCGGATTCGTTCCGACGCCGTTTTCAAAGCGCGTACTGAACGAATACTGCGTCTGCTTGAGCACGCCGCTGTCCGTGGAAATCGTGCCCTTTCCGTCTTTCAATCCGCCTTGCCAAACTGCAGAGCCTTTTCGTTGCATACCTGCTCCTTTTGACTAAGTGTCGTCGTTCGAAACTCAGTGTTCGATTCAGTACGGCGTCATAAGGGTATATTCAGTACAACGACCGTGTCGAGAAGCGAGCTTGTTTCGCGCGGCCGCCGACCGCATTCTGCGCCGACAAGTGGCTCATACTCTGGCTGACGCGATAGATCTCGATGTCTATGTTGACGTCCGCATCTCGCATCCACTTTTGCGAAGTTCCCGGCCGGGTCTCGCCGGCAGGATGGCGGCCCTTCTTGCTACGATCGAGCGCATCATCAATTTCGCCCAACGAGTTCATAGGCTGGAATTCCAGGAACGTCGGCAGCGAATAGCCGGAATGGACCTGGTAGATCATCCACGGCGTGTCGACGTCGTTCGTTTCGTACATCCTCGCTCTTGTGCGCACCGCTTCCGCAAACTCTTCTTCATATCCGGGCCGCAATTGCAAAGTCGAAACTCGCACGTACTGTGATTTGGCCAAGTCAATCTTGTTCAAACGATAACCGAGATCATCTCTCCGGAAGGCCAGCACGGTACGCGACGAAGAAACGAAGTCCTGCAGTTTTTGCTGGAGCGTGACGATTTCCGGGTGCGCTTCCAGCCCTTGCGCTATGTCCGTTCCCGATTTATCGATATCCGCAAACGAATCGAATCCGTCGAAGTACAGAACATGCGGCTGCCCGGTAACCGATTGCAGGGCGCTCCAGTAAACCGGGATCTTTGCGTTCGCATATCCCTGGACGATCTCCGTTTCCGTCTGTTCGTAGGCGGTTTCTTTTCCGGGGAACACATCGGCGCGGTGGAGCAGCAGGGCGTTCGGCGTCACTCCGGTTTCCGGAGAAGCAGTAACATTCTGCGCGGCACCCGGCACGCAAATAGCGGCAACCGCAAGGCAACCCGCGCAAATAACGGCGAATAGCGGTCGCATTCCAAGCCTCCTCTTCCTTAGCCGGGTGGAAGGAGTGGTTCAGTCTACCATTTGTAGAAAATAAAGAACGCAGTCGGCGCTCCCGTAACGAATTCCACACATCCATCCCGGGGCCGTTTTGCTTCGCGGGCGGCATCCTTTAGTTTAGAAATTAGTTCACCAGGCGTGGGACTTCCGTATCTCAGGGGATTCGGAGCCATTTCCAAGAATCGAAGGGGACGTGTGCATCCAAAACTGGACAGATTCCTCGCTGTCTCTTTGGCATTGATTTTCTCGGTGCCAGCCGCTGCTCGCGGCCAGGAAAATGTTGTCCTGGTTCAGACTGGCTCAAGCATGCCCGAGCCACTCTATAAAAGCTGGATTGACGCCTATCACAAGGAAGTTGCCTCGACGCAGATTCGTTACATGCCTGTCGGATCGGCCGAAAGTGCCCGGAATATCCTCGCAGGCTCGGGCGATTTTGGCGGTGGCGACGCACCCATCCCGGAAGCTCAGCTCCGCGCTGCAGGCAAGTCCATTCTCGAGCTCCCCGCTGTCCTGATCGGCATCGTCGCCATCTACGAATTACCGGGCGTAAAAGGCGAGCTCAAGCTAACAGGTCCCGTACTGGCGAATATTTTTCTTGGAAAAATCAAAGCGTGGAACGATCCGGGGATCACACGGCTCAACCCAGAGATGAATTTCCCTGCCCTGCCCATTCGCGTTTTTCACCGCAGTGATGGCAAAGGCTCGAACTACATTCTTTCTGACTATCTTTGCAAGGTCAGCCCGGAATTTCTTGCCGTTGCCGGCAGAGGTGAATCCCCGCAGTGGCCGGTTGGACAAAGCTTCCAGCGTTCACAGGAACTCGTCAACCAGTTGCGCTCCACGCCCGGCGCAATTGGCTACACCGAATTGAATCTGGCCGCTGGCTCAGGCGCGCGTATGGCAAGCATCAAAAACACCGCGGGAGATTTCATCAAACCCTCTTCACATTCCATTGCGGCTGCGGCTTCTGCTGCCGGCAGCAAAAAGGGCGACGACTTTCGCGTCTCGCTTACAAACGCGCCCGGCAAAGACAGCTATCCCGTTTCCAGTTTCACCTGGCTTTACGTGCCCTCGCTTGCTTCTGATCCCGAGCGTGGACGCGCTGTCTCCGCCTATCTCAAGTGGGTTTACACGACCGGCCAGAAAATCGCCGAAGAGAAGGGCTACGCGACCCTGCCTCCAGACGTTCTCGGCAAGGTCACCGCCAAAGCAGCTACCGTTCACTAGTTTCAGATTGCAACGATTAAACGTTCAGTGTGAGGGAAACCAAATCCGCCCGCGCCTGGGTCGGCGGAGCAAGCGGCGGCAGCTTCGAGCGGTCTACGGGATGATACAGCGTGTCCCGCTCCACGGGCACACGCCCTGCGGCGCGAATCAGGCGCTCCAGTTCCGCCCGCGGAGTAAATTCCGAAGTCTTTGCACCCGCGTCGTGATAAATCTTTTCTTCCACCACCGTGCCGTCCAGGTCGTTCGCGCCAAAGCGCAGCGCGACCTGCGCGATGCTCGGCGTCAGCATGATCCAATACGCCTTGATGTGCTCGAAATTGTCGAGCAACAGCCGGGACACGGCGATGTTGCGCAGGTCCGCGTATCCCGTCGGCTTCGGCACGTGAGAAAGCGCTGTGTTATCGGGGTGAAACGCCAGCGGAATGAACGCCACGAAGCCGTGCGTCTCGTCCTGCAGTTCGCGCAGTCTAACCAGGTGATCGACACGCTCTTCTTCGGTTTCTACGTGGCCGTAAAGCATAGTGGCGTTCGAGCGCAGGCCAATTTCATGCGCCTGCCGCGCGATACTTAGCCACATTTGCCCGCTCACTTTGTGATCGCAAATGATTTTGCGCACGCGCGGATGAAAAATCTCCGCTCCGCCGCCGGGCAGCGAATCCACGCCTGCTTCTTTCAGCTTCAGGAGAACTTCTCTTACGCTCAGCTTCGAGATGCGCGCGAAGTAGCCCACCTCGACCATCGTAAACGCTTTCAAGTGCACCCCGGGGCAGCGCTTCTTCAGCCCGCGCATCATGTCGAGGAAATACTCGAACGGCAGATCGGGATGCAGCCCACCCACAATGTGAAATTCCAGTGCGCCCTCACGCATGCCCTGTTCCGCGCGCGCGTAGATCTCCTCGAGCGCGAAGTTGTACGCGCCTGGCGCGTCCGGATCGCGCCCAAAAGCGCACAGCTTGCAGTGCGCCACGCAAATGTTCGTCGGATTGATGTGCCGGTTGACGTTGTAATACGTCACGTTACCGTGCTTCTTCTCGCGCACGTGATTCGCCAGCCAGCCTACCGCAAGCAAATCCTGCGACCGGTACAGCGCGATGCCGTCGTCGAAGCTCAGCCGCTCGCCCACGAGCACTTTGTCGGCAATCGGCTTCAACCGCTGATCGGTGATTGTCAGTTCGCTCATTTCAAAACCGTCGAAGATTTTACACGCGCCAAAACGCCGCGGCCGCGCCCCAGAACAGCAGGAACAATAGACTAATATAGCCGTTCACCGTGAAAAACGCAGCGTCCAGCTTGCTCAAGTCATCTGCTTTCACAAGCGAATGTTCATAAGCCAGTAGCGCGGCAACCACTGCGATTCCTACCCACGCCGGCCAGGGCAGTCCAAAGCTGATTGCCAGCCAAGAAAGCAGCGCAATTACGCCAATGTGCATTCCTCGCGAGATCAAGAGCGCCTTTGCGATTCCGAACTTCTTCGGAATCGAAAACAATCCTGCTTCTTTGTCGTAAACAATGTCCTGGCACGCGTACAACACATCGAACCCACTCACCCACAGCGTCACCGCCCCGCAAAGAATCAGCATCCGCCAATCGAGCCCGCCGGTAATGGCAATCCACGCAGCGGCGGGAGAAATGCCCAGCGCAAATCCGAGGAATAGATGAGACAAACTTGTGAAACGCTTCGTGAACGAATAGAAAAATAGAATTGTGATTGCTACCGGCGCCAGCTTCAAAGCTAGAAGATTCAGTTGCCACGACGCCACAAAAAATACCGTTACCGCAAGCACCGTGAAAAACCACGCGAATTCCAGCGAGAGTGTGCCCGTAACAAGTGCTCGCTGGCTCGTGCGCGGATTTTTCCGATCATAGCGCAGGTCCGCTATGCGGTTCATGGTCATCGCAGCCGACCGCGCGGCCACCATCGCTACGACAATCCACAGAATCTGCCGTAGCGTAGGCCAGCTGTGCTTCGTCGCGCGCGCCGCCAACAGCGCCCCCGTCAGCGCAAATGGCAGCGCAAACACCGAGTGCTCGAACTTGATCATCTCCAGCACCGTGCGTATGCGGGATTGCTCTTGTTGCGGCATCATTTTCCTTGAATGAATCGAGTCTCGCAGCCGCTCCTCGCCAAGTCAAGGCGCGGCAATCCCGTGTGCCAATGATAGAATTTCGAGCAGCCAAACCCAATGAATCAAGCGGAACTATTGAAAATTCTGGAATCCGTGCAGGCGGGCAAGCTCTCTCCTGCTGCGGCCATCGAGCGCTTGAAGCATCTGCCCTTCGAGGACCTCGGCTTCGCCAAAGTGGATCATCACCGCGCGCTGCGCCAGGGCTTTGCCGAAGTAGTCTTCGCCAAAGGTAAAACGCCGCATCAGGTTGCCGAAATCGTCCACTCTATGCTTCAGAAAAAGGACTCGCGCCAAAATGTTCTCATCACACGTGCAGACGCCAAAATCTTCGCCGCGGTGAAAAAAGCTAACGGAAAAGCTGCGCGCACCGCGAAATTTCATCCACTGTCCGGAGTCATTACCATCGAGCGTAGCGCCGAAGCCATCGGCAAAGGATTGATCCTAGTTGTGTCGGCCGGCACCAGCGACATCCCCGTCGCCGAGGAGGCTCTGCTCACCGCAAGCATGCTGGGCAACCGTGTGGATCAGCTCTACGACGTTGGCGTTGCAGGCATCCATCGCCTTCTCGAACATCGCGAAAGCAAGCTGGCACAAGCGCGCGTTATCATTTGCGTTGCGGGAATGGAAGGCGCGCTTCCCAGCGTCGTCGGCGGCCTGGTTGCCGCGCCGGTCATCGCCGTGCCCACCAGCGTGGGTTACGGCGCAAGCTTTGGCGGAATCGCCGCGCTACTAGGCATGTTGAATTCCTGCGCCTCCAACGTAGCTGTCGTCAATATCGACAACGGCTTCGGAGCCGCCTGCGTCGCCTCCTGCATCAACCGCCTGTGAGGATCTATGACCAAGAAAATAGACCTGAGACCGAGGAAGGAAAAAATCCGCGAGATCTTTCTACGCATGATGCTTTGGATCGGAATTACGCTTGTGGCCTTCGGGCTGATGGTCCAGTTCATTCCCGGTTGGTCGATGGCGGGTGTCCACTGGTTTCTGATGGGGATAATATTCATCCTAATCGCATCTATGTCGGGGTCGGGTTGGTTCTCTAATTTCCCTAATGGGACGAGGTTTAAGCACTGACACCTCAACTGCCGGGCTTCAGCAAGATCTTCATCACTCCGGGCCGCTGCGCAAAGTCCATCGCCTTTTCTGCCTCCCCCAGCGGAAACGTGCGCGTAATCAGCGGCCTAGGATCCACTCTACCCGAACGCAGTAGCGCCATCGCTTTCTCAAACGGGCCGCAGCGCGACCCGACCACGTTAATTTCCTTCACCACGATTGGCCACGTCTCCACCAAAGCGGCCCCGTGAAACGTCGATTTCAACACCAAAGTCCCGCGCGGCTCGGTCATCTGCTGCGCCAGCGCCAGTCCGCTTGGCGAACCTGTGGCCTCGACAACCAATCTGTAGCTTTCTTTGACTCGTTTCAGTTCACCCGCGTCTCCTCTACCTTTCTCGGTGGCAATCCCGGCTGGCCGTGCCAACCGCAGTTTCATTTCGTGCTTGCCATACATCATCACGCGCGGAATCTCTATCCGCAGCACGCGTGCAATCAATTGCGCCAGTTTTCCATCTCCGAGCACTGCCGCCGAACGGAACTTCCTCGCTTTCACTTGCTCCAAAATCTCGCAAGCTGCCGCCAGCGGCTCCACAAACACCGCTTCCTCGTCACTCACCGAATCTGGCACTACGCGCAGGTTTTCCAACGGCAGCGTCAAGTACTCCGCGAACGCTCCATCATGCGCGACAATTCCGAGCACCGTTCGCCGCGCACAATGAGTTTTCAATCCTCGCTTGCAAAATTCGCAGACCGGCTTAAACCGGTACGCCGAACACGTAACATTAATCTCCCCGCAAACGCGCTTTCCCACCCATTTCTTCCGCTTGGTCGTCGAAACGCCCTCGACCTCCGCCACTTCTCCGACAAACTCATGCCCCGGCGTGCCACGAAAATGGTGATACCCGCGTAGAATCTCCACGTCCGTGTTGCAAATCCCCGCCAGTCGCACGCGCACCAAGGCCCAACCGGGCCGCAGTTTCGGTATAGCCTTTTTCACGCAGACAAGCCTGTGGTTTGCCACTCTGAAAGCTAGCATTTCTTCATGGCTCCTAAATCAATGCAGGGCGGCGGCGAGGGTCTTGATGAGCAGGGGTTCCTGCTCGGGGAAAACGGTTCGCAAATCCAGGACCAGGCGGTCCTCTTCCACACGGGCAATTACAGAAACTCCGGCAGGAGCCCGCCGCAACCGTTGCTCGAGCTTTGCCGCGGAATAGCGAGCGCTCGCAATGCGAATCACTTTGCTCGGCAGCGATTGTGCCGGCGTCGAACCGCCTCCGGCAAGTGATGTTCCATCCGCAACATCAATTTCCACTTCGTCCAGTGGCAGCTCTGGCCGAAGCTCGCGGATAAGATTCTCTGCGCGTCGCTTCAGTTCCTGGGGAGTCATGCGAATCATGCGCATCACCGGAATTTCGTCCCAAGCCGCGCGCAGGTAAGCTCCCAAGGTGACTTCGAGCGCTGCGATCGTAAGCTTGTCCACGCGCAACGCGCGAAACAACGGATGCTGCCGCACGCGCGCGATCAAATCCTTTTTCCCCGCAATGATGCCCGCTTGCGGCCCGCCAAGCAGCTTGTCTCCGCTGAAAGTTACAATACCGACGCCCGCTTCGACGCTCTCGCGAACCGTAGGCTCACTGATTCCGTATTCCGCCAAGCTCGCGAGACAGCCGGACCCCAGATCTTCGACAAGCGGAATCCCGCTGCGCTGGCTCAGCGCAACCAACTCTTCGAGGGCAGGCTTATCGGTGAAACCGGTAACTTTGAAATTCGAAGGATGCACGCGCAACAGCAAGCGCGTTTTTTCGTTAATGGCATTTTCGTAGTCGGCAAGGCGTGTGCGATTTGTCGTCCCAACTTCCCTTAGAATCGCTCCGCTCTGCTCCATGATTTCTGGAATACGAAAACCGTCGCCAATTTCGATCAGCTCTCCGCGCGACACAACCGCTTCGCCGCCCCGAGCGAGCGCCGCAAGAGTGACCAGCACGGCGGCCGCGCAGTTGTTCACCACGATTGCCGCTTCCGCGCCGGTCAGCCGCGTCAGCAACTCCGCGGTGTGTACGTCGCGCTTGCCGCGCGCGCCGGCTTCCAGGTCGTATTCGAGATTCGAATAGTGTGCCGCCGCAGCGCGGAATTCATCCACGACGGATTCCGGCAGCGGCGCGCGCCCGAGGTTGGTATGCAAAACCACGCCCGTCGCGTTGATTACCGTTTGCAGCGAATGTGAAAGAATTCGCTCCACCAGCGAGGTGATGCGCGCTTCGAGAGAGGCAGGGTCGGAAGCCAGCGCGGAAATCTCGGCCAGAACGGCCGTGGCCGCCTCGCCCGCGATGCGCGCGCGCAAATCCGCCAGCACGTTGCGGGCAATTTCGACCACGAGATTGCGGTCCACGCGCTGGGCCAGCGCCGCAAGACGCGGCTGCGCCAGCAATTCATCCACCGAAGGAATCTGTCGCAGCAGCTCAGACTGCTCCGCGGAAATCGCGCGCTTGCCCGGTGTCGGCATGCAAACATTTCAGCACAGACCTGGCCGCGCGACAATCCCGTGATACCGGTCGTCGCAGGTACTTTGGGACGCTTGCTTCTGCGGCATCCTTCGCATCCGTGATAATGCAGATCCCTGGTCACGTTTTCCGATGCGTACGAGCCTTTCTCCCTTTGGTTGACGCCTTTGCGAAGTCCACCTAGCATTGGAGTTTGGGGGACTCCTCGGCGCATGGCGACCATTGATGAAGATCTGAACCAGATCGAGAAAGACATCCGCCAGCTGAAAATCGAATACGACCAGTATTTCGGTGGCGGACGCAAGCGCGCACCGACGGAAATCGAATGGCGCATCGATCTGCTGATCAAGCGCTATAACGAGCGCGGAGGCGAGCTGAAATCGGCGCAGCGTTTCCGCTTCAACAACCTCACGCAGACCTATGCAAAGTATAAAGACATCTTCCGCAAGAAAACGAAGCAGAAAGAAGAGGGCACTATTCAGCGTCACTTTGGCGCGGCGGCCAGGGAAATCGAGGCGGCGCGGGCGCGCGAGCAAACCAAGGAACAGGCCAAGGAATCGGGGATAGAAAGCACCAACAAAGAAACTGCGGCGGACGCAGCTGGCGATTCCAAAGGATTTCGCATGGTTTGTTCCGAGCCGGAGCGTGAGACGGAAAAGGTAGACCAGTTGTACCAAGCCTTTCTGCAAGCGAAACAGCAGGCCGGCGAACAGACCGGAAAACTATCGCGCTCCAGCTTCAATGAGTTCGTGTTGAAGAAAACAAAAGAATTGCAAAAACAGAAGAACTGCAAAGATGTGGAATACGTCGTGGAAATTGTAGAGGGTCAGGTTAAGCTAAAGGCCCTTGTCAAGTCATAGTTCCCTCCAAAGCCTCCACCGGTTTCTTCTTCCTCAATTTTCGCCCGCCCCTTACACTGATGGGCTTTCCCTATTGCGGAGGCAACCATGGCTGTGGCCCGCGCTCTGATTAGTGTGTTTGACAAAACCGGAATCGTGGTATTCGCCAGGCGGCTGGCGGCGCTCAACATTGAAATTCTGTCCACGGGCGGAACGGCCAAGCTGCTCCGCGAAAACGGAATCGCCGTGCGCGATGTCTCCGACTTCACCGGCTGGCCCGAAATGCTCGGCGGGCGCGTAAAGACGCTGCATCCGAAAGTGCATGGGGGGTTGCTCTTCCGCAGGAAAAACACGGAGGACCAAAAGCAGGTTGCGGAACATGGCATCGCGCCGATCGATCTGGTGGTCGTGAATCTGTATCCGTTTGAAGCGACGGCGGCAAAGCCAGGCCTCACCGCTGACGAATTGATCGAAAACATCGATATTGGCGGGCCTACCATGTTGCGCTCTGCGGCTAAGAATTTCGAAAGCGTCACGGTGGTAACCGATCCCGCGGATTTCGAGCGCGTGGCGAAAGAACTCGAAAGCGCAGGTGATACAACGCTGCAGACGCGGCTGGAGCTGGCGCGTGAGGTCTTTGCGACGACTTCACGGTACGACGGAATGATTACCACCGAATTGGAGCGGCTGTCCGCAGCGACAGGCGATGTTGCACTGCAAGCAAAGGCCACGTTGACGGAGCGCGTGCACATTGCGCTTCGGCGCCAGCAGGAACTGCGCTACGGAGAAAATCCGCACCAAGCTGCGGCTCTCTATGTGCCAACCGGCAAAGTGCCGGAAGGGCTCGCGGCAGCGAAACAGCTCCAGGGCAAAGAACTTTCCTACAACAATCTCGTCGACCTCGAAGCGGCACGCAGCCTGGCCGCGGAATTCAATGAGCCCGCCGCGGTGATCATCAAGCACAACAATCCTTGCGGGACGGCGGAGCAAGCGACGCTGCACGAAGCATATTTGAGGGCTTTGAAGTGTGACCCGGTCTCCGCATTTGGCGGCGTGCTGGCGTTCAATCGCGAAGTGGACGCTGCCACCGCGGAAGAAGTCGCTAGGCTGTTTGTGGAGTGCATTGCGGCACCCGGTTTTGCAGAGCGCGCGAGAGAGATTCTCGCAGGGAAGAAAAACTTGCGATTGCTCGAATTGCCTCCCAGCGGTCTTGAGACGGAACGCGAGCTCGAGCTCAAGCGCATTCTTGGGGGAATGCTGGTGCAGCAGCCGGACCTGGGCGAACTCAACGATATGGAGCTGCGCACGGTGACGAAGCGCGTGCCAACTCCGGAAGAGATGCGCACCATGCGCTTCGCTTGGAAAGTGGCGAAGCACGTAAAGTCCAATGCCATCGTCTTTGCCCGCGACGGAGCAACGGTAGGCGTTGGCGCTGGACAAATGAGCCGCGTCGATTCGGTGAAAATCGCGGTGATGAAGGCGCAAGTGACGCTCGCTGCAAGCGTGGTGGCTTCCGACGCGTTCTTCCCGTTTCCCGACGGCGTCGAAGAAGCGGCAAAGGCCGGTGCGACCGCCGTGATCCAGCCGGGCGGGTCGGTACGCGATGCGGACGTAACTGCTGCCGCGGACCGCCTCGGTCTGGCCATGGTGTTCACCGGCATGCGGCACTTCCTGCATTGAGTGGCCGCCAGGGGTTCGGAAACAATTGCGGTGGCGCGTGCGTATGGGAGGATATGAGAGTCCGATTGGCGTTGTTACTCCTTTTGCTTGCCCCACGATTCCCATGCAACGTGGTCCGCGCAGACAACCACAACCAAAGCAGCACAACCCAGAAAAGCGGTGGCGCAAAGCAGAAAAATGGGGATGTAAGTGTCCTGCTGCACGACTTGGCGCTCATCGGGGCGAAGATTTACCCCTCGCCAACGGAGCCGGCCATCGAGAACGGCACGATCTTTGTGCACGACGGACGCATCGCGGCGGTCGGCCCGGGCGCAACCACTGCAATTCCCAAGCATGCCCTGATCCTCGACTGCAAGGGCTTGGTAGTGACCGCCGGCTTCTGGAACAGCCATGTGCATATCCTGACTCCTGGCCTGCTTCATGCCGAAAAGGTCCCCCCCGAGCAAATCACTGCTCAAATCGAGGAGATGCTGACGCGCTGGGGGTTCACAACGGTCTTCGATACCGCCTCAGTTCTCGAAAATACGAATCTCATCCGCCGGCGCATTGAAAGTGGCGAAGTCAAGGGGCCAAGGATTCTCACCGTGGGTGAGCCTCTGTGGGCCAAGGGCGGAACGCCGATTTACGCGCGTGCGTTTCTTGAAGCCAACCACATCAGCATTCCGGACGTGGAAACGAGCGCACAAGGCATCGAGCGCGTTCGCCAGCAAGTCCGCAATGGAGCCGACGGCATCAAGATTTTCGCCGGTTCGATTGAGCAGGGATTTGTCCTGATCATGCCGCTGGACATGGCTAAGGCCATCGTCGCCGAGGCTCATCGCGCTGGGAAGCCCGTCTTCGCTCATCCCTCCAATGGCGAAGGGATCGAAGCGGCCATTCAGAGCGGAGTCGACGTGCTGGCGCATCCCTCCACAGAACGGGATCCCTTTACCCCATCCCTCATACAGCGCATGAAGACGGCGCACATGGGCCTCATTCCCACTCTCACGTTAATCGACGTCGAAGGCAAGAGGGCGGGTCGGCCCATTGACGAAACCGAGAAATGGATCAACATGGTCGTGCTGGAAGTAAAGAGCTATTCCGACGCGGGCGGGCAGATTCTGTTTGGCACGGACGTGGGCTACATCGATCAGTTCGATACCACCGAGGAATTTACGCTGATGTCGCGGGCGGGCATGAGTTTTCCGCAAATCCTTGCATCGCTGACTACAAATCCTGCCGAGCGCTTCGGCTACGCGTCCGACAGCGGGCGCATTGCGAAAGGCATGGATGGAGACCTCGTGGTGCTAAGCGCGGACCCGGCGATGGATGCCGCGGCCTTCTCAAAAGTGCGCTACACCATCCGGAGAGGAAAGATTATTCACAAGCAGCAGTAGTTCTGATTTGCTTTTCATTCCCCGCTTACGCACTCGAGGCTGTCCGCAGGCGAGACAAAATCTGCAAACGCGTTTCTTCCCAATGATTCTTGAAACAGTGACGGCGAAGTAAGCGAATGATTCCGGGGACATCCGACAGGGAAGCTCCTGCTCCAACGCGGGAGGCTGCGGCGGCTCCTGCGGCATTGGCCACCAGGGCCGCCTCAGGAGTGGACCAGCTCCGCAAACGCGCCTGCAGAAATGCGGCGGTAAAAGCGTCGCCGGCGCCCGTGGAATCTACTGTCTTCACCCGGAATGAGGGGACCTCGCGAAGAACGCCGGCATGCGAGATCAGGCAGCCGCGTTTTCCGAGCTTCATCACAACTTCCTTTGCGCCTGCGCGCTGAAATTGCTGAAATGACTTGCGCGGGTTTGACTGGTGAGTGAGCACTGCCGCTTCGTCGCTGCTCAGGAAGAGAACGTCGACTTGGGCAAGCAGACGCACGATCTTTTCCGGAATTTTGCTGCAGGGTTCCATGCCAACATCGAGAGAAACCGGCTTGCGGCGCAAGTGAAAGGCGCGCAGGATTTGCCTAGCCATTTTTTCGGGGCCGGCGTCGAGAAAGCTGTACCCGACCAGATGGGCGGCAGCGCAGCGGTCCACCACGGCCGCGGAAACACGCGAAACAGCAGCAAACTGATTGGCGCCGCGGCTTCCGAAAAACGTGCGCTGGCCGTCGCGCGCCACATGGATGTAAAGAAGCCCAGTAGGCGCGCGGCTGGTGCGTTGGACGTAACGTGTGGTGACGCCGGCTTTTTTTAGCGCGCCCAGGAGCACATCGCCGAATGCGTCGCGTCCGGTGCAGCCGGCCAGGTGAACGCCGATTCCCCACGGTCGCAGCGCTAAAGCCGTGTTCGCGGCCACTCCGCCGCAGTGCAGTTCGAGTTTCGGGCAAAGGCATTCGCCACCTGGCTCGGGCCAAGCCTGCGCCCGGCCAATGACGTCCACATTCAGGTCACCAAAGACAAGAAGTTTGTGAGGGGATTTTTTTGTACGCCGCACGATGGTCGCATCTTATCATTCCCGAGAGCCTCGGTTTTTGCGATGAATTTCGCGCGGGCCCATCCATTGTGATAAGTAGTCGGCGCGCAGAGGAGAATGCGTGAAACGATCTCTCAGTGTTCGCGAAGATATCGCTGCGGACCTTGCGGCGGGGCGCCCGGTGGTTGCCCTGGAGTCCACGGTGATCGCGCACGGATTGCCGCGGCCGTTGAACCTTGAAACTGCCCGCGGCATGGAAAGCGCTGTGCGTGAGGCCGGTGCGACTCCCGCAACGATCGGAATTCTGAACGGGAAACTGATCGTGGGGCTTGCGCCGGAACAGATTGCATTCCTGTCAGAAGCGGACGGTGTGGCCAAGGTCAGCCGCGCGGACTTGGCGGCGGTGCTGGTGTCCGGCCGGCCGGGAGCCACCACGGTTGCCGGAACACTGATTGCGGCGCACTTGGTGGGAATTAGGGTCCTTGCGACAGGAGGAATCGGCGGCGTCCACCGCGGCGGGGAGAGCAGCATGGACGTTTCGGCGGACTTGACCGAACTCGCCCGAACGCCGGTGGCCGTGATTTGTGCCGGGGCCAAGGCCATCCTTGACTTGCCCAGGACGCTAGAGGTGTTGGAGACGTTCGGCGTGCCCGTCGTGGGTTATGGAACAAGCGAATTCCCTGCGTTCTACGCGCGCGAAAGCGGACTCAAGTTAGTGCATCGGGCAGACACGCCCGAAGAGGCGGCGCGACTCATGGACATTCAGTTCGGGCGCTGCGGCACGGCCGAAGCCACGCATGAAGCACTAAACACTGGGATTGTGTTTGCTAATCCGGCGCCTATCGAGACCGCACTCCGTCGCGAGGAGGTCGAGGCATTCACTGCTGCTGCTCTGGCTTCGGCGGAAGCAACGGGAGTCCGAGGAAAAAGTGTCACGCCATTTCTGCTCCAGGAACTTGCAAGAATCAGCGGCGGCAGAACGCTGCGCGCCAATACCGCCTTGTTGCTAGCAAACGCAAGATTGGCCGGCCAAATTGCGGTCGCCTATACCGCGCGCCATTCCTCCCGTTGAGAAACTTGACGCTCTGCCCATTACTTCGCGCGGTGGTAGGTGACCTCGATGACCGCGGGCTTCCCGTCGGCTCCCGTGATGTCCCCATGTGACGTGTACGTGTCGTCGGCGTTGTGCGTAAGAATCGCATCCTTCAGCTGATTGACCACCGGATTATCGAAGCGGAATGTGCTGGCGTCCCACTTGGTGAGGTTCAGATGGTAAGCCTCCTTTTCCTCCCAGGGCTTCAGTTCGGGTGAGAAATGACGAAAGTAAAAGGCAATACCGTCGGGCGTCTCGCGGATCGTGAACAGCTCGATGACAATCGTCTTCTCATTGTCGGTCAGGCGGAAGAAGCCTTGCATCGTGCCGTTCTTCGGGGACATCCATTGCTGCTCGGCGGTGAGCTGCTTGTCGGAGCTTGGCGCGGGAAGTTTGCCCTCCCAGCGGCCCGCGAGCCACGCAAAATCCTCGAGCGCAGCCGGCTTTTGGTCGGGTGTGACGACGATAATTGCGTTTGGTTTTTGCAGCCGTGAAGAGCCTGCGGACATCCGACGGGCAAGCGCTGCACTCGCGTTAAAGACCAGCACGCCGCACGCGGAAAGCAAAATGAACCGGGCAAGACGCATGGTTTCCTCCTGCCCTTCTATACAACAGAATTTCGG
>CAZGBQ010000017.1:0-4864 GCA_964524045.1 uncultured Acidobacteriaceae bacterium | reverse complement strand
TGAACCGGGCAAGACGCATGGTTTCCTCCTGCCCTTCTATACAACAGAATTTCGGAATCGTTTAAGGAATTCAGCGCGACGCGAGAAAAGAGTTGAGGCGAGAGGCAAGGTCCTCCCGGATGCGCCGGAAAGCGGCGAGTTTTTCTTCGTGGGAGCCGGTGACTGCTCCAGGATCCTGGATACTCCAATGGATGCGTTCCGGATCGCCCGGAAAAACGGGGCACTCTCCTGCCGCAGAATCGCAGACGGTGATGACGGTGTCGAACCGCTGGCCGTCGAAGTCAGAAACAGACTTAGAACGGTGCGATGAGATATCAATTCCGATTTCCTGCATAGCCTCAATCGCGAGTGGACTGACGTAGCCGCTCGGATGGCTTCCGGCGCTGTGAACTTCGTACGCGCTTCCCCCAAGGTGGCGAAGAAGACCTTCGGCCATTTGGCTACGCACGCAATTGCCCGTGCAGAGGATGAGGACGCGATGGGTCATGGCTCAGTCAGTTATGCGCAGACAAGGGAGGCGACACACAAAATCTCTGTCTCGCCGACGATCCATCACGCGCAGCATGTTGGCTCACAGCACGTGGCTTTTGAAACTGGCTTGATCGCGCGCACGAAGGCGCTGATGAATTTGCCCTCAATCTGCGGGCCAACTATTCCGGGATCGAGGCCAGCAGCTTCGAGAAACTCCCGCGCTTCTTCCACTCTGTAAATTCGCGTTGGCTCGACTTCGATCGCTTCGAATCCTGCGCGCGTGAGCTTTTCGCGATATTCGTTTTCTTCCAGAGCGCCCGCGATGCAGCCAACCCAGAGCTCCATACTTTTGCGAATATCCGCGGGAACCCTGCCGCGCACGACAACATCGGAGACAGCCAACCGCCCGCCGGGTTTCAGGACGCGAAACGCCTCGGCGAGAACGCGGTCCTTATCACCCGAAAGATTGATCACGCAATTCGAGATGATCACGTCAACGCTATTCTCGGGCAGAGGAATATTTTCGATCGCGCCTTTCAGAAATTCAACGTTCGTGACGCCCGCCTTCCTCTGGTTTTCGCGGGCGAGCGCAAGCATCTCATCAGTCATGTCGAGGCCATAGGCTTTGCCGGCGGGGCCGACGCGTTTGGCGGAGAGGATAACGTCGATGCCTCCGCCCGAGCCGAGGTCCAGGACAACTTCGCCGGGCTGAAGTTGGGCAAGCGCCGCGGGATTTCCGCAACCGAGCGAAGCGGCGACGGCTTTTTCAGGCAGGGCGTTTTTTTCGGCGTCGGTGTAAAGATCTTTGGTAATAGGATCACAGCCGGTGAGCGCCGCGCCCCCGCCGTAGCACGCGGAGACTCCACTCGCGGCTCGTTTAGCCGCCTCTGCGTATTTTTCTTTCACTGCTTCCTGGATGTTCGATTCGCTCATGGAATCCTTCACTTTGAGATTTGGATGACCGATTCGGCCGGAACCGCCCCCGAGCGCGTGCAGCATTCTTCGTACAGAAAATTCAAGACTTCGCGCAACGCGTCGGTGTCCGCGGAGTACCAAAGATAAGTGCTCTCGCGGCGAACTTTGACGAGACTGACCTGTTTGAGCTTTTCCAGATGGTGCGAAAGCGTGGAGGCCGGAATGCCGAGTTCCTCCTGGATTTCACCGGGCACCATACCCGTGGGGTGGGCGGCAAGGAGCAGTCGCAAAATCTGTAAACGCGGCTCGGCACCAAGCGCGGAGAAGCGGTCAGCGGAGCGCGTGACAAGAAGGGGATCGGGTTTCTTCATATTTCTATGATTGCAGAAATATGGAATAATGTCAACGCGTGGCTCTTTTTTCACCCGCGGAACGTTTTCATGAATGCCCGCATCTCACCCATAGATGAGGGCCCAAGCCCTGGAAACGGGGAAGGAATTTGGATTTTGACCGCGTTCCGGCCGCATGGGATACTTTAGGTTTCTGGGGCTATGATGAATCTTCGACGGGTTGCCTTACTTGCAGTGTCTTTAGCCTGCGCGGCGTTGGCCGCGACAGCGCAAGCGCCGGATAGCTCTCCCGAGAACAAGACGTCCATCGCTGGAAGCGCCCAGAATCCCGCTTCCGCACCTCCAAGCGGCGTCACGCAGAAGGATTCCTCGCGTGCAGACGCCTACTACAACTACACGATGGGGCATATTTACGAGCAGCAGTATGAGGCCTCAAGCAACCCCGATTACGCCACAAAGGCCATCGAAGCGTACAAGAAAGCGTATGCCCTGGACCCAAAGTCTCCCGTGATTGGCGAACGGCTCGCGGAGATGTACTGGAAGGCGCAGCGCACCAAAGAAGCCGAAGCGGAAGCCAAGCAGATTCTGCGGCGCAATCCCGATGACGTGCAGTCGCGGCGGCTGCTGGGACGAATTTATCTGCGGAGTCTTGGAGACGTAAATGCCAGTACCGGCCAGTCAGAGACCGCCAATCTGGCCATCGAGCAGTTCCGCGAAATCAACCGCCTCGATCCCTCGGACACGGAATCGGCGCTATGGCTGGCGCGCCTCTACCGGCTGAAGAACGACCACGACAAGGCCGAACAAGTTCTTCGCGGAATCCTAAAAACCGATCCGGAAAACGAGCAGGGTGTCGAGCAACTGACGCAACTTTTGATGGATGAGGGCAAGTCCGCGGAAGCCGTTTCGCTGCTGGAAGGAATCAGGGAGCATTCCTCGACTCCGGTGCTGCTGGACTTGCTTGGCGATGCCTACACGCAAGCCCGCAACCTCCCGAAAGCTGAAAGCGCCTACCGCAAGGCCGCGGAGATGGATCCATCCGAATTGAGCCATCAGCGCGGGCTCGGGCAAACGCTGTTAGCGGAAGAGAAGTACTCCGAAGCGCTGAAGGTCTATCAAAGGCTATCCGATCTGATGCCCGACGACTCCGACGTGTATCTGCGCATCGCGCAGATTTACCGCGAGCTGAGTCAATTGGACAAGGCAGAAGAGAATCTGTTGAAGGCCCGCCAGTACGCGCCGGGCAGTCCGGAGGTGATGTACAACGAGGGCATGCTCTACGAGTCGCAAGGGCGCTTCGACGATGCGATTCGTGTGCTGTCGGATGCGGTTGCGGGAATTAAGGGACAGACAGGAATGCCTTCGCGGCGCCGGTCGCTCTCCGTTTTGTATCAACAACTCGGCCAGCTCTACCGTGAAGTCCAGAATTATCAAGCAGCGATCAACACATTTGACGAACTGGCGCACTTGGGCGATGAGGAAGACCGACGCGCCCGCATGATGATCATGGACGCCTACCGCGCCGCAAAGGACCTGCCGCGCGCGTTGCAGACGGGTAAGGAAGCGATCACCAAGTATCCAGCGGACGCGGGAATCCGCGCGGGAAACGCTTTGCTGCTCGGCGAGAACGGGCAGACCGAAGAGGCCATCAAGATTCTCCGCGCCCAATTGCATGGAGACACTTCTGACCGCGAAACCTATCTGAATATTGCGCAGGTTTACGAGCGGGGACGCCGCTACAAAGAGGCGGAGGAATCCGCGCGCGCTGCGGAAGTCCTGCCCGGCCAGCCGCGCGACAACGAGATGGTCTGGTTCCTGCTCGGCGCAATTTTCGAGCGCCAGAAGTTCTACGACAAAGCTGAGGAACAGTTCAAGAAAGTGTTAGCCGTGAATCCCAAGAACGCATCCGTGCTGAATTATTATGGCTACATGCTGGGCGATCTGGGCATTCGCCTGGACGAGGCGCAGGCCCTGGTCGAGCGCGCCCTGAAGGAAGAGCCGTACAACGGCGGCTACCTCGACAGCCTCGGATGGATTTATTTCAAGCAGAACAAGAACGCCGACGCGGAGGCCACGCTGCGCAAGGCCCTGGCGCGCGAAGGACGCGATCCGACGATTCATTCGCACCTGGGCGACGTCTACGCTAAGCGCGGCCGCGCGGACCTGGCCGCTGCGGAATGGGAAAAGTCGCTTGTGGAGTGGCGCAGGTCGCTGCCGGCGGATCAGGAAGCCGACAAAGTGGCGGAACTCGAAAAGAAACTCTCGCTAACGAAGCATCGCGTGGCGCAAAAATCCACCGCCACGGAAGCCAAACCCTAAGATGCAGCATGTCTGAAGTACGCATCCCCGCCTTTGCAAAAATAAACTTGCGCCTCGACATTCTGGGCAAGCGCCCGGATGGCTACCACGAACTCCGCACCATTTTTCAGACCACTTCTCTGCATGACGAGATTCGGCTGCGCGAGTCGAGGCGGCAAGGCATTACGCTGACAATTCAAGGAAACGAGGGTTTGGCCGCGGAGCCCCCGCAAGAAAATCTTGTACACCGCGCAGTGGACGCTTTGCGGCGAGAGCTAAAAATTCGACGTGGTGTGGAAATCGAGCTGAAGAAGACGATCCCCGCGGGCGGAGGCCTGGGTGGAGGCTCCAGCGATGCCGCTGCCGCCCTGCTTGGCTATCTCGAATTCACGCGAAGGGAATTGGCGTCGCCCCGCTTGATGGAAATTGCCGCCTCCCTCGGGGCGGATGTCCCTTTTTTCTTGTTTGGCGGGCGTGCGCTGGGGGTCAACCGGGGCGATGAAATCTATCCGCTCGACGATATCCCGAAGCTCAATCTTCTGGTCGTCGCTCCCAAAGACATTCGCGTGCCCACTCCGGACGCATTTCGCTGGGTGAATGCCAATCCGCTCGGATTGACAAAGTCCCCGATAACCCCTAAACTTGCTGGGTTCTGTGCTCTATGCTGGAGCTTGCCTGCTACGGCAGGCGTGCAGGGAAGCCGCCTCTCGAACGATTTTGAGGGGCCGGTTTTCCGGCGGCATCGCCGGCTTGATCAAATCAAGCGGGCCTTGCTCCAAAGAGGAGCGACAGAAGCCTCGCTGGCGGGTAGCGGTTCGGCGGTGTTTGGA
>CAZGBQ010000016.1:0-37595 GCA_964524045.1 uncultured Acidobacteriaceae bacterium | reverse complement strand
AACCGCCCACGCTCTGCAAGCTCTGCCGCCAGAAGCACGGCGCCGGCGACCGCAATTAACACAGCCTGCCTTGACCTCATCGTTTGCGATGTCTCTTGGGGATCGGCCTTGACTTCTTCACTGCACGCCGAACTCGGTTCGGATAAACCCTTTGATTCCTTCTTCGCCCGTCAATCGCAAGCACAGCAAGCTGCCGCTTTCTTCTAGGTCAATATGAAAATCGAAAAACGGGCAGCACTTGCTCTCCGCCACGACCCACTCCGCTAGTTCACCGATGGAAATGTCTTTGGGGCTGAACTGAAATTCGTACCCCTTTTCGCTTTCCACCGTTGCTCTTCGCGTTGCAATCAGTTTCTCGCTCATTTGCTTATGCCGCGCCCGCTCCTCCGGACTCAGGGCTTTCGTGTTGCAAAAGAATTTGCTCTGCGCCGTCGCCACTTGCTTCTCCTTTTCGTCGGCTTGCGGTGCCGCGGCTGGTCGGCCCATCGTCACGACTCCGCTTCCTGCCATTACTAGCGTCATCATCGCTGCTGCTGCATTCCACTTTCTTGCTACGATCTTCCGTTCGTTCCTGTCCTTCATGCTTCCTCCAATGGTCTCGCCCGCCCTCGCTTTCCTTAGTAAGGTGGGTCTTAAGACCCGTCCTTTTCACGCGGCATCAGCGGGCTTGTCTTGTCTCATGTAAAATGCTAAAAGTTAAAGTCAGCTTTAAGTCAAGCAAGTTTTCTATGATTCGAGGTTTACGGTGCTCCAGCAACCATGCCTTCTCAAAGGGTTTTTGGCACTCGTCATGTGGCTCTTTGCTTCTTGTTCTGCCTTTCCCACAGATGGCTTTCACGAAGTGAAACGCACTAACGTGCCGCGCGAGGCACTCGCCGAAATTTGCGACGATCTTGAAGGTCATCCTTGTTGGGAGGAGTTCCAGAAGAATGGCGAAGCTTTCGCGGTCGATGTGAACGACGATGGGCAAGATGAGCTCCTCATCCATATCGGCCTTCAAGACTCAGGTTCAGGTGGCGAAGGGTACGCCCTCGTTCAAAAGGATGGCACACGTTGGAAAGAGATTGACGACGGTAGCTGCCTTCTTTACTGGGGGCTTCGTCTCCGCAAACTAGATAAGACTAGACTCGGCTACCACGATCTTCGCCTCGGACATAGCTTCTTCGTAAAATGGGACGGCAAAGAATACGTGCCCTTCGAACCGCCCGACTTTAGGGCGCTGTCAGCCTCCCTCTTTGACCCTAGAGATCCAGAGGATGCTGAAATCCTCTGGTTAATCCGTTACGCGGGACTGAAAAGCCTCACATTCGAACCACAATGGATTCCGCGGCCGAAAGGTCTCCATTCATGGCCTCAACCCGTTAGGGATACCTCGCAGTGCATGGATTGGTTTAGCGTTTACAAGGGCGGTGTTTGGGGCATCCAGGACAAACAGGCGTTCCTGCTGCTTCCGCGTGCGACCTACTTGGGCGCCACCGACATGCAGTTGGATGGCGAATGGCTCATTCTGTATGGAGATCCTTGGTGTCCTAATTGCGCCAGCCACACTGAGGTTGCCAGGTACCGCCTTCGCTCCCACCAACTAGTGATCGGCTTCGAATCCCAAATCCCTTTCGTCGATCGTTAATGGGGGGGCACGCTATGAAAATCGGAGAACTCTCTCGCGATGCCGGCCTTAACGCTTCCGCCATCCGCTATTACGAAAAAGTCGGCCTGCTCGATCCTGCCTCCCGCCTGAACGGCCAGCGTCGCTACCCTGTGGAGGCCCTTGATCGCTTGCTCCTCATCCGCTTCGCCGCTGAAATGGATTTCACGCTCGACGAAATCAAGCTCTTCCTCAAGGGCCTTCGCACAAAAGCTCCCGTTGGCCCCCGCTGGAAAAAACTTGCCCATCGCAAACTCATCGAAGTCGAAAACAATATCCAGCGTTCCCTCCGCCTCAAAGACCTTCTCCAGCACCTGCTGCGGTGCCACTGCCCCTCTCTCCACGTTTGCGTCGATCGCCTAAGCCTCAGCCCCAGCCTCCGCTCCTTCGCGGCTCTCAAGCCTCGGCAGCCCGTGCTTGCCAAGACGCACCGGCGCAGGCCGGGAAATAGGAAAATGAAACTTGCGGGGGGTTCCGAATTCTCCGGGCCTCTCTCGGAAGCCGAACTCAAACGCTGGGACTAACCCTCTGCCTCAACTCCCCTGTGTAGCTTCCGTCTCGATCGTTCGCCTGAATTGGCGCTTTGTCTTCGCAGCGCCCGTTTCGAATCTTTCGCTATCTCCTTGAACGCAAAACACTTACTAGTAATTCCTTGACAAACAGTACCCATATGCTATAATGCCCTTTGCATCGGACGTGGCTAACTCGCTTCGGTATGTACAGCCCTCGAGGCTTGTGTTCTTTTCCTGCACTTTCTCTCACCTCTCGCCACTCGCCACTCGCCACTTCCTCAAGGGCTATTCCCCTAAGTCCTTTGTTTGCTACAGATCCGCAGGAGCCTCCCCTAACTCCATTATTTGCCACACTTCCGAAATCGCACGTTTCTAAGTCCTTTCGTTGCCACACTTGCGATATCCCCCCCGGGCCTGCCCCACGTTCTGTTAACTTCCTTGCCTGGACTTTCTATCGCCACTCGCCATTTCCTCAAGGTTTGCCCTATGAGCCAGCTCACCTTTAACCTTCAGCCCACACGCCAGGTTCTCACCGTTAGCGAGCTTACCGCGCGCATCCGGGACCTGCTGGCCAAGAACTTCTTCGACATCTTCGTCCAGGGCGAAATCTCCAACTGCCGCGAAGCGCAGTCCGGGCACATCTACTTCACCCTGAAAGACGACCGCGCCCAAATCAAATGCGTCTTTTTCAAGCAGCAGCAGCGCGGCGTCAAGTTTCGCCCCGAAGACGGTTTGCAAGTCACGGTTCGCGGCACGATCAGCGTCTACGAGCAGCGCGGCGAGTATCAGATTTATATCGACACAATCGAACCGGTTGGTCTAGGCGCGCTGCAACTTGCTTTCGACCAGTTGAAAAAACGCCTCGAGGCCGAGGGCCTCTTCGATGCCGCGCGCAAGAAGCCGCTGCCGCTGCTCCCCAGCCGCATTGGCCTTATCACATCACCAAGAGGCGCGGCCGTTCGCGACGTCGTCCGCATCCTCACGCGCCGCTTTCCCAACATGCATCTCACCGTTTTCGCCGTGCGCGTGCAGGGCGAAGGCGCCGCCCAGGAAATCGTCAAGGCGCTCAAATTTTTCAACGCCAAAAAGTTTGTCGACGTGCTGATTCTCGCCCGCGGTGGTGGCTCGCTCGAGGACTTATGGGCATTCAATGAAGAAATCGTCGCTCGCGCCATCGCCGATTCGCAAATTCCCGTCATCTCCGGCGTCGGCCACGAAACCGACTTCACCATCGCTGATTTCGTCGCCGACGTGCGCGCTTCCACGCCTTCCGCTGCCGCCGAACTCGTCGTGCAAACCCGCCGTGAATTCGACAAGCACATCGCCGACTTGCGCGGCGCTCTTGCCGAACAAATGCGCTATCGCATTCTCGTTCTCAGCCGCCGCGTTCACGAGCTTGCCGCCCGCCCCGGTTTTCACCGCCCGCTCGATCTCCTTCGCCAGCAGCGCCAGCGCGCCGATGAAATGACCGCTCGTCTCGCGCTTGGCCTTCGCGCGCGCCTCGAACAGTCGCGCAAACGCTTCAGCACCGCCCACCTGCGCATTATGTCGTTTGATTTTCGTGCGAAGATTGCTACGTTTCGCCTGCGTCTCGAAAAACGCGCCGCCGATCTCGGCGTCCGCGCCGAACGCCTGCTCCGCGCAAAACGCGAGCGCCTCGCTCGCCTCGCCTTGCAGCTCGAAGAGCGCAGCCCTCTGAAAGTCCTCGAGCGCGGCTACGCCATCGCCACAGACGCTTCCGGCGCGGTCTTGCGCGACGCCGCCCAAGTCCAAATCGGCGACTCCGTCTCCCTCCAGCTCCACCGCGGCCGCCTCACCACCGAAGTCAAGGAAAAGAAATAGGTGCGCAGATGAGCATTCTTGACTTCTTGAGGAAGTTTACCGGAAACGTGGCTGATCCCTATCCTGACCTTCGCGATGCTTACACCTGGGACCAGCATGTTGCTGCGGGACTGCGTTTGGAATTGAAGTCCTGTCCAGTCTGCTCTGGACCCTTCAAAGGGCACCGATTTGCGAGGTTTGCGTCTGCTCGCATCGGAAGGGGATGTCCCTCAGTCGACAGTTTTCTGGATTCTCTCAAGCGCCACGATTGGACGAACGTGATCAAACATCAGAGCGGTGAAGAAACACCAGATAATGCCGAAGCTTGCGTGATTGGCTGTTCGGAAGGCCGCGTCGCAGTGTTGTTTGTTCATACGCCTTTTGAGCCCTTGGATTATGCAAGCATTGACTTTCTCGAAGTGCTGATGCCGGAAGATGGAGAAATTCTCAGGAAGTTGGTCCGCGAAGATTTGTGAAAACCGCTTGAGAAAGGCGGTTGAATCTATTCTTCGTCGGAGGAGGCAACTTTCAAAACCGCGAGGAACGCTTCCTGCGGGATGTCGACCTGGCCGACGCGCTTCATGCGGCGCTTGCCCTCTTTCTGCTTTTCGAGCAGCTTGCGCTTCCGCGTGATGTCGCCGCCGTAGCATTTGGCCAGCACATTCTTGCGAATCGCGGCAACCGTTTCGCGCGCAATGATGCGGCTGCCAATCGCCGCCTGAATCGGCACTTCGAACATTTGCCGAGGAATCAGCTTCCGCAAGCGGGTCACCAGTTCGCGCCCACGCTCATACGCAAAATCGCGGTGCACGATCAGCGCCAGCGCGTCCACCGGCTCGCCTCCGACCAGCACGTCGAGCTTCACCAGGTCCGATTCCTGGTAACCCGCGAGGTGGTAGTCCAGCGAAGCGTAGCCGCGTGAAACGCTTTTCAGGCGGTCGTAGAAATCGAGCACGATTTCGTTGAGCGGCAATTCGTAAGTGAGCATCACGCGCGTCGGCGAAAGATATTCAAAATTCTTCTGCGTGCCGCGCTTTTCCTGGCAAAGCTGCAGCAAGCCGCCGACCGATTCGTCGTTGGTGATGATCATGGCCTTGATGATCGGCTCTTCGATTTTTTGAATGTCGCTGGGCGTCGGAAACCTCGCAGGACTGTCGACTTCTATCACTTCGCCGGTCACGCGCGTGATGCGGTAACGCACGCTCGGCGCTGTAGTAATCAGGTTGAGCCCGAACTCGCGCTCCAGCCGCTCCTGCACGATTTCCATGTGCAGCAGCCCGAGAAAGCCGCAGCGGAAACCAAAACCCAGAGCGACGGAATTCTCGGGCTCGTAGAAAAATGCGGCATCGTTCAGCTGCAATTTTCCGAGCGCGTCGCGCAGCGGCTCGTAGTCGTCGGCGAGCACGGGAAAAAGTCCTGCAAAAACCATGGGCTTGATGGCTTCGAACCCCGGCAGCGCCGCAGCGGGACGGTCGACTTCAATCACCGTGTCGCCCATGCGCGCATCGGCAACCCGCTTGATATTTGCAATGATGAATCCGACGTCGCCGGCTTCGAGTTCTTCGAGCGCGACGGGCTTCGGAGTCAGCGTGCCGAGCTGCTCGACTTCGTAAGTTTGATCGCCGGCGACGAGTTTCACTTTCATGTGATTCGCCACGCGGCCTTCTTTCACGCGCACCAGAATCACGGCGCCGCGGTAAATGTCGAACCACGAATCGAAGATCAGCGCTTGCAGCGGATTTTCCGCGCTCCCTTTCGGCGGCGGCACGCGCGCCACAATTGCTTCGAGAACGTCTTCGACCCCAAGGCCACTTTTCGCGCTGATCGGCAGCGCGTCGTCGGCAGGAATCGCCAACACGCTTTCGATTTGTTCTTTCACGTAATCGGGCTGCGCTGCCGGCAAATCAATCTTGTTGATCACCGGGAGGATTGTAAGATTGTGCCCCGCCGCAAGAAAAGTATTCGCAACGGTCTGCGCTTCCACACCTTGCGAAGCGTCAACGACCAAAAGCGCTCCTTCGCATGCGGAAAGCGCGCGCGAAACTTCGTAGGAAAAATCAACGTGCCCCGGCGTGTCGATCAGATTCAAGCGGTACGTATTTCCATCTTTCGCTTTGTAGTGCAGGCGGATGCTTTTCGCCTTGATGGTGATGCCGCGCTCGCGCTCCAGGTCCATCGAATCGAGTACCTGCTCGTGCATTTCGCGCTCAGAGAGTGCGCCGGTCATTTCGAGCAAGCGGTCGGCCAGCGTGGATTTGCCGTGGTCGATGTGCGCGATGATGCAGAAATTCCGTATGAATCTTGGATCCATGTAACTCGATTATCGCCCAGCTTTGCGATTGCTTTTAGCTTTTTCAATTACCGGCAGGAGCCGCTCTTACGAGGATGATACGCCACACGCAAGCCTGCCTGCCGCAGCTTGCCTGTTGCAAGCAGGGCAGGCAAAAACCGTGCCGAGTAAACAATCAGTGTGCCACAAGTTGAGGACTCTTGCTCGCACTTGGTTGCAACCAAGGAGAATGGTCACGCGCCGAAGTGTTCGCGGTGCTGGCGCAAGAGGAATTGGTCGGTCATTCCCGCAAGGTAGTCGCACACGATGACGTGGCGTGGCTCGGTTTGCGCGCGTTCTTCGTAGAAGACAGGCATGGAGCCGCACTCCGCCAGGTAATAGTCAAAAAGCTCTTCCAGACATTTCACCGAGCGGTCGCGATCTTCGGTGATGGCCGGATGATTGTAAATATGAACGAACAGGAATCGCTTCAGCGCTGCATTGCGCTCCGCGGCCTCTTCACTGAACCGGGCGAGCCGTGTCGAGGCGCGACGGACATCTTCGGTTGAGGAGGCGCCGGACGCACGCACGCGTTGCTGCGTGGACTCGATTAGATCCGTGGCAAGCAAGTCCAACACGCCCTTGAGCGCCTCGTTGAATTTCAGTTTTTCACGCGCTTGCGGGTGCGCGGCGCTGACCTGTGCGAACATTTCGCCAAAATAGCGAATCTCGCCGCACAAAGTGTGGAGATCGAGGAGGCCTGCTTCCAGCGCATCGTCGAGATCGGCCGTGTTGTATGCAATCTCGTCGACCCAATCGATGAGCTGCGCTTCCAGCGGCGGGCGCAAATCGAGAAGATATTCACGGAGTTGCGGAAATTCATTTTCTGAATAATCGCGCGAGTGCTTGATGATGCCTTCGCGGACTTCAAAGGTGAGGTTGAGGCCGGGAAAATCGAGATAGCGCTGTTCGAATTGTTCCACGATGCGAAGCGCGTGCAGGTTGTGATTGAAGCAGCCGCCGCGCGCGCTCATCAATTCATTGAGCCTTTTTTCGCCCGCGTGGCCGAATGGCGGATGACCGATGTCATGAACTAACGCCAGCGCTTCCGCCAGCTCCGAGTTCAGACCCAAAGCTACGGCCACGGTGCGCCCGATTTGCGCGACTTCCAAAGTGTGGGTCAAGCGATTACGAAAGTGATCGGAATAGCGCGTGGTGAAAACCTGGGTCTTTGCTTCGAGACGGCGGAAGGCCCGCGAGTGAATGATGCGGTCGCGGTCGCGCGCGTAGACGCTGCGGTAGGGGTGCGCGGCTTCCGCATACCGCCGGCCACGCGTGTTTTCCGCTCGCATCGCCCAGGGAGCAGGAGTAGGAAATGGTTCGATGGGCGGCTCCGAAATTCGTTGCCAGGCGGATCGAGTCTTCCAACGGAAAGTTCAAGATTTCGGCGAAATCGAATCCAATCCGCGGTCCGCCTGTTCGGCGAGCGTAGTATCGGGAAACTCTTTCTTGATCTGCTGATAGATGCTCGCTGCTTCGTTTGGCTTGGAAGCGCGGAGCGCGCCGGCAAGCTCCAGCAATACAAACGGGCGAGGCACGACCGTGCTGGGCTTGTCTGCAAGCGCGCGGAAAAGCTTCACGGCATCGTCGGTCTTGCCGGTGCGTGAATAAATGATGGCCATCTGATATTGGGCCAGGGACGCGAGCTCTTTGTCGCTGCTGCCGCTGATCTTTTTCAGTTCCTCCAGCGCCTGGTTCTGGCGCTCCAGATCCTCCAGGCAGATAGCAGCGTAGTAGCGGGCGAGCCTGCCCGGGTTGGTGGAGGGATATTTAGCGGCGGTATTTGTGAACTTGGTCAAAGCATCCTGAACGCGCGCGTTTTCGTCACGATATACCGGTTCACTGGGATCCGAAGGATCGGGCGTTGTGCCGATGCGCCCCTGAAACGCTTTCATTGCCGCGTTGAATTCAACCGAGGCTTGTCCGGTCTGCCGATCGATGTAAAAGCGCCAGCCGCCATAGGCCAGCGCAAGCGCCAAGATGACCGCCGCGAGGATGCCGGCGAACTGGCCGTGAGAAATAACCGCCTCGGCGCCATGCGCGAGAGTTTCCTTAATCTTGTCCTGCTTTAATTCCTTCCGGGAAATATGTTCCGGCACACTCGCACTCCTCGATGGTTTTCAACTTTCCATCGTAGCATAAGACCTTCGTTGAGGACGCGAAGGAGCTGAGCAAAGGGCCCAGCGCAATGGCATCAGATTTACTCTTGAGCGCAAAACTGTAGTGCGTGCGCGTGAAGAGATGCGGGCATGATAGTTTCGAAACATGCAGACGGCTTGTCTCCATTGCGGCACAGAGCATGTTTTGAAGGACGCGGATTTTAGCGGGTACACGAAGGTGCAGTTCAAGTGCTCAAAGTGCGGCAAGACCACGATTGTGGAGATCAAGCGGCGCGCGGATGCAACCATAGTGATGTCGCCGCTGCCTTCGTTCGCGCGGGCAAACGCCTCAAGCTCAAACCTGAACTTGCCGCCGCCCGATCCGGGAATCCGGCTGCCCGCAAAAAAGAGAGTGGTTCTCAGCATCGTCTCCGGGCCATCTAAAGGCGAAACCCACACGCTTGCCAAGCCGCGAGTTGTTGTTGGCCGCAAAGGAGCGGATGTTGCGCTGAATGACCCGGAGATTTCCCGGAGTCACTGCTTGCTGGAAGTACGCGACTCGTACATCAATTTGAAGGATATGGATTCCACGAACGGAACGTTTTTTGATGAGGAGCGCGTGCGTGCCGCCATGCTCCAGGACGGCACCGAGTTTCGGATCGGCGGGAGCCTGATTCGCGTGAATTTTCAGCCGCAGTAAAGTCCAAACCCAGAGCAATTCCTTTCCGCGCCATCCTTGCGAAAAGCCCGCAGAGCGGCCGCTGTGAGATACTAGCGCCGATTCTATGCTTGCTGGAGCTTGATGAATCGCGTCTCCGCCTGTCTGATCACGTTGAATGAAGAACAGGACCTGCCGCGGGTCTTACGATCGGTGCAAGGCGTTGCCGATGAAATCGTAGTTGTGGACTCTGGAAGCCGGGACCGCACGCAAGAAATTGCGCGAGAATATGCCGCAAAAGTAGTGACACACTTTTGGACAGATTTCGCGCAGCAAAAGAACATTGCAAGTGCGGCCGCGAGTAACGATTGGATTCTGTCGCTCGATGCAGACGAGGAGCTGAGTCCCGAACTGCGTGCGTCTTTGCTGGACTGGAAAGAGAAAGAACCGCAATTTGCGGTCTACGAGTTTGCCCGGCGCACGTGGTACCTCGGCGCGTGGGTTTGGCATACGCGCTGGTATCCCGATTATCAGCGAAAACTCTATCGCCGTGACAAAGCGATGTTTGAAGTGCCGGAGCACGCCACAGTCAAATACGATGGCCCCATCGGCCGCCTTGACGGCGATCTGCTGCACTACACACTCCGTTCGGTGGAGGAGCACGCCGCGAAGGTGGAGGCCATCACCACGCGGCAAGCACAATATCTGTATAACGAAGGCCGGCGAAGCTGGCGCGCCGCCATGTGGCTGGCTTCTCCCTGGAATTGGTTCAACAATTTTGTGCTGTGCCGAGGATTTCTGGACGGCCGCCGCGGCTGGATCATCTCGCGAATGGCGGCGCGAGCGACATGGCTGAAATTCCGGAAACTGGGAAAGCTCATCGAAGCCGAGCAGAAGGGCCCCGCGAAAACGCTATGAGAGTGCTTTTCGTTGACCTGGAACGCCAGTGGCGCGGCGGCCAGAGCCAGGCGCTGTTGACGTTGCGCGGCTTGCGCGAGCGCGGGCATGAGGTCGCGTTGGTGGCGGCGAAGGATTCGCCACTGGCGGTTCGTAGCGCTGAGGCGGGAGTTCCGGTTCACCAGGTGTCAAGGCTTGGCTCGAGAGCCGCAGCCACCTGGGCCCTCCGCCGATTGCTGTCGCAACAACCGTTCGCAGTCTTGCATGCCAATGAGCCGCACGCGCTGACGGCAGCCTGGCTGGCCGCAGCGCACAAGAAGGCGGCGATGGTGGTTTCGCGGCGAGTGGCTTACCCGCTGAAACAAGGGGAATTTTCCCGCGCCCGTTATCTGGCGGCCCAGCGTATCCTGGCGATCTCTCACTTCGTCAAAAAGAGCATCCTCGACTCTTGTGTCCCGTCAGCCTTGGTGGAAATCGTGTACGAGGGCGTGGAAGTTGCGTCACCGGCGACGGCGGAAGCACGCCAGCAAGCGCGGCGACGCTGGGGCGTGAGCGAGCAGGAAGCGCTCTTCGGCTGCGTTGGGTATTTGCTTCCTGAAAAAGGACAGGAATTCGTTGTGCGCGCTCTTCCAACTGTACGAGCGAAGTTTCCCGGCGCCCGGCTGCTGTTTGCGGGCGACGGGCCCTGTCGCGCAAAACTGGAAGCGCTCGCGCGAGAGTGCGGGCCTAAAGAGGCGGTGGTCTTCGCGGGATTTGTTGAAGATATTCGCGAAGTCTACGCGGCGCTGGACGCATTCCTGTTTCCATCCTTGGCCGAGCCATTGGGCACGTCTCTGCTGGCGGCAATGGCCTGGGGACTCCCCGTGGTGGGGGTAGCGAGTGGGGGTGTGCCGGAATACGTTGATGATGGAAAGACGGGATTGCTCGTCGCGCAACCTCACGCGGACCTGTTCGCTGCTGGCATGCTGCGGCTCCTGAGCGAGCCCGAATTGGCCAAGCGCCTCGGCGCGGCAGCACGGGCAGCGATTCAAGAGCGTTTGACGGCGGACCACATGGTGGTGAACACGATTCGGGTATACGAAAATGTGCTCCGGGAAAAGCGACCGGCATGAACTCGCAGGAACTCACAGTGATTCAGGAAGCGGTCTTAGGGCGTATCCCGGCGCTGGGCTTGAAGACTGGAGCGCGGATTCTGGATGCTCCATGCGGCGGCGCGGCTGCGCTGACTCGTAAGCTCAGAGAGCGGGGCTTTGAGGCTGTTGGCGCGGATATTGACGATGAGGCCAGAGCGAACCTTGGAGAAGCATTCGAGAAAGTCAATCTTGATGATGTCCGGTTGCCCTGGGCGGATCAAAGCTTCGACGCGGTGATTTCGACCGAGGGAATCGAACATCTCGAGAATCACTTTTCATTTTTGCGCGAAGTGTGGAGAACCCTGAAGCCTAAAGGCGTTTTGGTCCTGACCACGCCAAACATCACCGCGCTGAGATCACGCATGCGTTTCTTCGGCAGTGGGTTTTTCGGCCGCGATGCGCGCCCGCTGAACGAAACCGGACGGCATCCGCTTCACCACATCGGGCTGGCAACGTTCGCCGAGCTGCGATACGAGCTGCACGTTTCGGGTTTCCGGCTCGAGGCCGTAGGCCACACGCACGTCAAGCCGGTGAGCTATCTTTACGCGGTGTACGCGCCGTGGATGTGGCTCTACACGTTGATTTCCTTTCGAAAAGAGAAGGATGCAGTGCAGAGAGAACGGAACAAAGAAATTGGCGTGGCGCTGCACTCTTATTCGCTGCTCTTCGGCGAAAACCTGATGCTGGTCGCTCGAAAGACCTAGCCGGCGGCATAGCTGGAATTTGGGCCCCCAAAGGCTAAAGCGCCGGGCAGTTCGTTTGCGAGCCGCCAAGCGCTTCAGACGTTCTTAAAACTTTTGCGCAAGTAATTGACTTCTCTCGTTGTCCCAGCGTTGCCCTCCTATCCGCTCGCCGCTTTGCGTCAAGCTATCTTGGGGATTGAACAACCCATCGCCCTTTTGGCTCGAGGAACTCCACGCCAATGGCAAAGCCGTCGCCCTGCAATGGCTGGCAATACGCTACTCGAGCCGAGGAGCGAAACTCTCCGGTAGTAGAGGCGAACGTTAGCGGTTCGTTTTGTTCCCAGCACCGGAAGCTGATGACACGCGCGCCGCGCGCGCTCACGTTTTCAGTAAATGTCGATTCCGAGCCTGGCGCCTGGCGATGACCGTTGATGAGCACGGGAATTTCCATCGGAATGCGCCTTTCGGCCCGGTGAAAGACGAATCTTTTTCTGGGAGGCATTTGTTCTATAGCCTCACAGGCACGCGGCGATGCGCGCAAGATTTTGTACGCTGCTGCGACCGCCGTACTTCATGGTGTAAAGAGCGCGGTCGGCCGTACCCAGGAGCTTTTCCGGACTGTCGCCATCCTCAGGGAATGCGGAAACGCCCGCGCTAACGGACAGCTTGGGAGCCTCGGTCTCCGCGGCCAGGCGCTCGCGAATGCGCGAGACAACACGGGAGGCGATGTCCTTACCAGCTTCGGGAAGCACGAGCGCGAATTCGTCGCCGCCATACCGCGCGGCGGTGTCAATGGCCCGCGAATGATTGCGAAGGACTTTCCCGATGCGCACCAGCGCGCGGCTGCCGGTCAGATGCCCGAACTGATCGTTAATGGTCTTGAGGCCGTCCATGTCGAGGAGCACCACACTGAACGGACGCTGCGTGCGGCGCGAACGGTCCAGTTCCGCCTCCATCACGCTGATGAGGCGGCGATAATTGGCGAGGCCCGTGAGCGGATCGCTCACGGCCATCGAGCGCACTTGTTCGAACAAGCGCGCCTGATCCAGAAAAGCGCCTGAGACCACGACGATGTAGCTGAAGGTCTTGCTCAACTCTGCCAGGAAGAATGGCCCGTCGAAAAGCTGCCGGGAAAAGACAGCGGAGACATGGCAGATGACGCTGAGCGAAGCCACGATGAATAAGGAATGGTCGAAAAGATTTGCGCCGCTCTGCTTGTCTTTTTCCTGCTGGATGCGCTGATAGAAGCACGCAGCGGCGATAACGTAGAGGGCGGCGGGAAGCAAGTCCCAAGGCCGCGAAAAAATGTTTTTGGCGTGCGCAACCGGCGCAGAGGGCGCGGCGAGAAAGGCAGCGCTTGTTAGATAAGCGGCCAGAGCCACCACGAGTAACGCCGCAGCGGTTTCCTTACTCGGCCGGCGAGCGGTAGGCATGAAACGCTCTACAGCAAGTGCCGCAAGCACCAGGACCGCCAGCAGCGTGCGGCTAACCATCCAGCCCATGGGGACGCGCGAGAGTACCAGCGTGCCGGCATTCAGCGATTCGTTGAGACCAAAATAGCCGATGGTCTCGATGATCCCCGAGAGAACAAAACCGAAAGAGAGGATCAGGGCTGTGCGGTCATGCGTTCCGCGGAACCGCACCAACGCCGCAGCCGCGTAGCAAAAGCAAAGAAGCGTCCCACCGACTTCCATGTACAAATAGGCCTGCGGCGAAGCGGCGAAGCTGGTCTGGCGCAGGTAGAAAATGGCAGCGAGGAAAAGCGTAAGGAGCGTCAGACCTCCGGCGATAAGGAGGCGCGAGCGAAGATAGCGGGCCGAGACGCCGTCCCCTCGGTCCCCGAGAAACCCGCTGATACTGGCCCAACTCCCCACAAAATCCCCCAAATGCCAAAGAAAATCGGCCCAACTGACAGGGAAAGCAAGTTCGTTGCCCTTTTGAGCCGCAAAACTACGACTTCTATTTTGTTGAAAATGCAGGATTTGGGTGTTCAGCGTGATCGACGGGATTCAGGCGAAGGAGCGGGCGAGACGGCGTCTCCCCGAGGAAGGATAGCAAACGGGGTGCTATCTCGTTGTGTTTCGTTAGAGTTACCGTGCTGCGGAGCAGTATCAGGGAATATCGGGAGATGTCTCATCCTGAGACAATCTCATTCCTTGAAAGCAGCTCATAGCGGCAAAGGTATAACCCAGCTGCGCCTATCCATGGTCACAACTTGGGCTTGGGGGGAGGAAGCTCCCGGGCGACAACGGAATCCGTAAAGCCCGAAGTCTTGTGCGAGCCGTCGCAAAAGGGCTTGTTCGCTGAATGGCCGCAGCGGCAAAGCGAGATGGTGGTGCGACCAGCGAGCCCGAACGGCTGGCCTTGGGGATCTACGATTTCGAAGTCTCCTTCGATGCGGATCGATCCGTTGGTGTTGACGGTGATTTTGGTTGCAGCCATTTTCTCCTCACGCAAGAGTATGCCTTTGGCAAAGATTTCCGACAAGCAGCGGCGTAAAGCCGCTGCTACAAACGACCGCGCTAATACTTCGGAACGGAAGGATCGACTTCGTCGCTCCAGGCCAGAATGCCACCTTTTAGGTTCAGGACTTTGCGGAAGCCGGCTTTGCGAAGGAAATCGACGGCTTCGGCGGAGCGCTTGCCGCTGCGGCAATGCGCGATGATTTCGCGCGAAGAGTCGAGTTCATGCACGCGACGCGGCAACTCGCCGAGCGGAATCAGATGGCCGCTGAGATTGCAGATTTGGAACTCGTGCGGCTCGCGCACGTCAAGGATGAAAAGCTCATCTCCGCGGTCGAGGCGCGACTTCAGCTCGCGCGGAGTAATCTCAGGGACTTGCACGTTGGGAGCGGGGGTTTCCTCGCCGCGAACACCGCAAAATTCGTAGTAGTCGATCAGTCTGGTAATCGTACGATTCGGGCCGCACATCGGGCAGTTTGGATTTTTGCGGAGCTTGACCTCCCGGAATTTCATGGCCAGCGCGTCGAACAGGAGCAGGCGCCCGACAAGACTGTCGCCGCTGCCGAGGATCAACTTGATGGTTTCCATCGCTTGGATGGAACCGACAATACCGGGCAGAACTCCCAGCACGCCGCCTTCCGCGCACGACGGCACGAGCCCCGGCGGAGGCGGCTCGGGATACAAACAGCGATAGCACGGACCGCCGGGCATGCCGAACACGGCGACTTGCCCCTCGAAGCGGAAAATCGAGCCGTAGACGTTTGGCCTGCCGAGAAGGATGCAAGCGTCGTTGACGAGATAGCGCGTGGGAAAATTGTCGGTGCCGTCGACGATGATGTCGAAGTCCTTGAAGAGTTCCAGCGCGTTGGCGCTGGTTAGTTGGGCTTCAATAGGCTGGATATCGATCGCAGGATTCAGATTAAAGAGACGATCGCGCGCCGCGGCGCTCTTGGGCCTGCCGACATCGCTGGTGCCAAACATGACCTGGCGCTGGAGGTTCGTGAAGTCGACAACGTCAAAATCGACGAGACCGAGTTTTCCCACGCCCGCTGCGGCAAGATACAGACCGAGTGGCGCACCGAGTCCGCCAGTGCCAATGAGCAGGACTTTGGCGTTCTTGAGCTTGAGCTGTCCGTCCATGCCGACTTCCGGCATGATGAGATGGCGGCTGTAGCGCAGAATCTCTTCTTTCGAAAGACCCACAGCGGCCTTTGCGTCGGTCTGTGGTTGAGTGCTGGTAGCCATTGCGATTGCCTGCTTCCCCTAAGGTTCAGTTTAGCCTCGTACGGTAAAAAACCAAGAGAGATTTTTCCTCGCAAAAAACCGCTCGGAAAGGAAGCGCTCTCGCTCCGCTCGAAATGACGGATTAAGCAGCCGGATTGATTGAACCGGAGAATCAGCAACAACAGCGGGGACAACAACCACAGCCGCCGGCGATGGAGGGAATAATGCTGATAGTATCGCCGTCTTTGGTAGGAGTGTTTTCCTTCGAGAGATAGCGAATGTCTTCGTCATTCACATAGACATTTACGAAGCTGCGCAGCTTGCCTTCTTCGGTGAAAAGATGCCTACGTAGGTCGGAGAATTGCGTGGTGAGGTGGCCCAGCGCCTCGCCCACGGTGCGGGCAGGGAACTCTGCCGAATCGCGTTTGCCCGCGTACACGCGAAGGGGCGTTGGGATGATCACTTTCACAGCCATAAATGCGTTCCTCCACAATGCTGAAAAACTGCCGGGCTAAAGCCCAGCCTCTACAAATTCTAAACGGCGGCGCGTTGGCGAATCTCGATTTCCTCCGGCGAAAACTCTTCGCGGTCGTCGTTCAAACGCCAGGAAGTCATGTCTTGCGCCGCACCGTTTTGCACGCTAATGATGACGTAGCTGTACCACGGCCACGCGTGGTCGCGGTCGTATTGGCTGGGCCGCGCGGGGTGATCGGGATGGGAATGATACCAGCCAACGACTTCCAGCCCTTGTGCTTGTGCGGATTTATCTGCCTCCAAGACATCCTCTGCGGTTACCGAGAAACGATTGCGTGGTGAATCGTCGCGGCGATTGACGAGAGGAAACAGACCGAGCACCTCGCGCGCGGCATCCTGGCTTGTGCTTTCTGAGTCATGCCCGAGCAGCGCTCCACAGCATTCATGTGGATAGGTTTCCCGACCGTGCGCACGGATCTTTTCGGCCAGGTTGGTGCTGATCCAGATTGTAGTCTCGTCGGTCATCGCCATTCTTCGTCCCAAAATCGCTCGTTCAGGTATTTCGACGCAGAATCCGCAAAAACGGTGACGACCACCGCTTTTTGGCCCTTGGGGATTCGTGCGGCAACCGCAAAGCAGCCAAGCAATGCTGCAGCAGCACTCGGGCTGACGAGCAGGCCCTCTTCGCGGGCAAGCCGCTTCACCAGGCGATAAGCCTGCTCGGTCGAGACTTCCAGGTTCTGGTCTGCAAGCAGATCATCATAAATCGCCGGTCGAATCGCCGTGGGCATATGCTTCCAGCCTTCGAGCCCGTGGAAAGACGAATCGGGCTGCAAGCTGATGCAGCGAATCGCAGGATTCAACTCCTTGAGGCGGCGCGTCGTCCCAACGAATGTGCCGCTGGTGCCCAAGGCGGCGACGAAATGTGAGACTCGGCCTGCAGTCTGCTCCCAGATTTCGTTCGCCGTAGTGCGATAGTGGGCTTGCCAGTTTGACGGATTGCTGTACTGGTCGGGGTAGAAATATTTCTCCGGGTCCGCTGCCACGATTTCATGCACCTTGCGAATCGCGCCGTCGGTGCCTTCGTCGCCGGGAGTAATCACAAGTTCTGCACCATACGCAGCGAGGATTCTTTTGCGTTCCGGGGAAGCACTGTCTGGGAGGCAGAGCCTCACAGGGTAACCCAGCGCCGCAGCGATCATGGCGTAAGCAATGCCGGTATTGCCGCTGGTGGCATCGATGATCGTCTTGCCAGGCCGCAGAGCGCCGCTGGCCAGCCCTGCCTCGATCATGCTGAGGGCGGGGCGGTCTTTGACGGAGCCGCCCGGATTAAACCATTCGGCCTTGGCGTAAAACTCGACGTTAGGGAATTCGCTGCCTATGCGTTCCAGACTGAGGAGAGGAGTGTTCCCAATTCGTTCGAGGAGAGACACGGCTGCCAATGCAACGGGAGTTGTGGACTCCCGGGCCGAAGCCGCGATGGGGCCGGACACAGACATGGCAGGTCGATTTGCATATAACCAGTCTACTTCGAATTGGATGCGCGTGCCTAGTCCAGAGATACAGATTTATGTAGTCTGGTTCCGGCCCTTGGACTTGCCGCCTACCGGCCTTTACAGGCCTGTGATGGCATCGTACCCTGAGTAGATCATGTGGAATGTCGAAGAGCGGTTTGCGCCTAAAGCAATCGAGAGTCTGGCGGCGCTGGGATTCACGGTGGGCAGCACGCGGGGTGTAGTGCGCGTCGAAAAATACGGATGTGGAGCGGAATTTCGAAAGGGCCCCGATGACAGCTACCAGATGACCATTGCGCCCACGCTCATGCTGAAGGGCCAGTTCACGCGGCTGTGGGACGCGGGTTACCAGAAGTTCTTGTTGACGGACGAGGGATTGAAAATACCGGCGCTCGCGATGCACTTGCAAAACCTGCGCAAGTTTAACGAAGAGTTGCGCACTGCGTTGGGCGTGCCGACGTTTTACAACGAGGCGCTCGGCTCCGTGAGCCAGGTGAGCGTGTACGACCGGGTGCGAGGGCGCAAAGGCGCGGTGCCCGACGAGACTGTTGGAGCGCATAGCCCTGAGGGCAGGCACTAGAGGGGAAGAACCGAAATTGGAAAATGGAAACTGGTCCCAAGGACTCAAATCCCCGGGTTTCTTGTTGAAGGAGAATCTCGCTTCGCACACGCTTCTTCGAGTTGGCGGCGAAACTGGGCAAAATCGACGCGATGTTTTGCGGCCTTGCGCTTGCCAATGAAAATCACCGGGATATCAAAACCGTAGCGCTCCTTCAAGCCGGCGTCTTCGTCGATATTTACCTCGCGCAGTACAGCGCCAAACTCGCGCAGCAACGGCGCAATCGCCGCTTTCGCCTCTTCGCAAAGGTGACAGCCGGGGCGCGAGTACACGGTGACGTCGCGGGGACCTACGCCCGCAAGCTCCGCTTCCTCGGGAGAACTGCTCGCGCTCATGGGCGCAAATCCCCAAGCAGCGCTTCGAGGACTTGCAGCGTCTTTGTAAATAGCGAAATGGCGGGTTGAATGTCAGGCGCAGAAGCGGGTTGCACGCAGAACCCCCGGTACGGCGGTTCAGTCTAGCGCAATTCTTGTTCGAATGAAGAAGTGGCGCATAATGTTTGGCAGGAAGTTTGTGAGGACGGGCGATGGGACGAGTGGTGGCCTTTGTGGATGATTTGTTCTTCCAGATGAAGTTGGCGGAAACGGCCAAGCAGTTGGGCGTTGAGGTGAAGGTGGCGGTAAACGGAGAAGCCCTGCTGGGCTTGATGGAAAGCGCGCCCAAGCTGGTGATTGTGGACTTGAACGCTCGAAGCCAGCCTTTGCAGGCCATCGAAAAGCTGCGACAGAGCCACAAAGACACGCACGTTGTAGGCTTCCTTTCGCACGTGCAGCGGGATCTCGCCGAACAAGCGCAAGCCGCAGGATGCAATGAAGTTCTGCCGCGTTCCAGCTTTACACAAAACCTTGCCGCCATACTCAGCGCATCGAAGGACTAAGAAAAGTCACAATGGACTGTCGGGAACGTATTTTGACCATGCTGTGTGGTTTTCTGCTGGCCGCAGCCAGCTCCTTTTCGCAGGAATCCAGCTCGAAGGCACCGCCGGTCACCGGCTCAGCAAGCGAGTCAAGCGCTGTTGTGGCACAAAGCGGGCCCGGGAGCGCGCTTGGCAAAGTGCTCGCCGCGGCATGTTCGCAAAATCAACTGGAGTTCACGCGTTACCTTACGGCGCGCAATAGGGACGCATTCTCCCGCATGACTCCTGCCGCCCGCGTTGCGCTGATGAAACGCTTTGTGCTTCTCAGTGAACCGGGCAAAGCGAGCGTGTCGGCGAATCCGTCAGGACGGCCTGTAGTGCGCTGTGAAACACCGAGCGTCACCATCGAAATGCAAATCGGCGGCGCAGAAGTCAGCGAGAACGTCGCATTTCTGCCGATGGAACTCCGCGAAGTGACGGATGCCGCCGGGGCAAGCGTCCGGCAGATCAACATGGGGCTGGTGCGCGAGGAAGGGCAATGGAAGCTGCTCTCGCTTGGGGTCTTGCTTCTGGACTTGCCGGCACTAGAGACGGAATGGGATGAAGCGGAAATCGAGTCGACGGAAAAGGGCGCGCTCGAATCCCTGAAGACAATCGCGGCTGCCGTCGATGCCTACCGCAAGAGATTTGCGCGCCTCCCCGAGACGATAGCGAATCTTGGTTCTCCGGCGCGCGGCGCGCCAAACGCGGACGCGGCCGGACTGCTGGATTCCGACCTGGTGCAAGGCGCAAAGAACGGCTACACGTTTCGCTATGTCGTGGCCGGCGCAAGCAATCTGGGCGCTCCCGCGAAATACGAAATATCCGCTACACCGCTTCGCTATGGACGAACGGGCCGGCGTTCGTTCTTTCGCGATTCGAACGGCGGGCTGCACGCTGCAGACCGGCAAGGCGCGGTGGGCAGTGAGTCCGATCCTCGGGCTGAATAGCCGCGCCTGATTCGCGCGGACTGCGGAAGCAAGCAGGCAGTTCCTTTAAGTTGTTTTTGCGAATCTTGTGTCTTCGCAGCGCGCCTCTTTCCTTGCTTTGTGCTTGAATGTACTTGGGGCTACTATCTTGCGACTTGCTATGCGCCAATGGCGAAACAATAAGAGCGTCTCTCTGCTCGCGCTCGTTTTGCTCGTGCCTTTGCGCGGTGCAGCGCAATCCCAGGTCAGCTTGTGGGAGACCCCACTTCCCGTTTTCGAATTGCATAGTGGATTCTGGATCAATCTTCATCACACGCTTTATTACGAAGCCCGGCAGCGCAGGGCCGCAGGCACGCGTGAGGCAACCGCCGATAAGTCCGTTACTCCAAGTGCAAAACAAGTCCCAGTAGCTAAACCGCCGCTCACTGTGACGGAGCAAAAGACCTGGGATGATGCTGTCGCCTACTACGTCGCGAATTACGCCGACAAAGACCTGCTGTTTACGACCGAACTGATTCAATTAAAGGACCAGCTCGGCGATTTCGAGGATTGCGACGAGCTTTCTGGCGGTAAGCGCAAATTCTGCGATGCGGGTTTGTCACCCAACCTGACCCGCGTCCTGGAGGCAGCAGCGCCTGTTTATCGCGCGCATATCTGGCCTGAACACGATCGCGCCAACCGCCGCTGGATTTTGAAGGTGGCGCCGCTGGTTCGCGAGCAAGGCGTCGGCCTTTCCGAGCGCCTTGCGGACATTTACCAGACGCGCTGGCCGCGCCAAAAGATTCGTGTCGACGTTGTGGCTTACGCGAATTGGGCGGGCGCGTACACAACGGTCGACCCACTGCGTGTCACCATCGCGAGCCTGGATTCGCGCAACCAAGGGCCGCAGGCGCTCGAAGTGCTGTTTCACGAAGGCTCGCACGGCATCGCTGAACCTGTGCAGACCGCGATCATCCGCGAGTGCCGCCAGCGCGACAAACCCATCCCCCGCGACCTCTGGCACGCGCTGGTTTTTTACACGACCGGCGAGGTCATTCGAACAGTCCTTGCGTCTTCTTCCGCGGCTCCTCAGGACAAGGGAAGCAACGGTTCAGGCAATGGATACAGCGCCTACGCCGTTCGCGAAGGCCTTTATCAGCGCGGCTGGAAAAACTATCTCGAACTTTTGCAGCGCTTTTGGCAGCCGTATCTCGATGGCAAGGCGGGGTTCGACGACGCCATCGCCCGCATGGTGTCTTCTTTATGATTCCCGACCTTCGAGACCCTGCGGCATAGCTAGGTGCGTAGTGCTTCGAACGCCGGGCGGTATTCCGAGTTGGTTAACGTTGTCGCCTTCGCTGGCAATGTGCTAGGCTTTCTTCGTCAGAAATCACCCGGCCCAAGCGCCACGCAAGCCCCTGCGACGCGCACGTTTCTTCCCTTTGTCCCATTGAGAGCTTCTCCACAAGGGAGGTTTCTCTATGTGGAGCTGGCTCGGGTGAATCAACTTCTGGACTTGCGGCAGCGGGCCTCGCTTGTCTTAGGGCCCACCAGCAGAGGAAGTCGAACCTATGACTGGCCAACATACGGCCTCGAAAACAGAAAAAGAGCCGGTGGAGATCAAACTCGCGCACTCGCCGGATTCCGACGACGCATTCATGTTTTACGCGCTGGCTACTCACAAGCTCGCGACGCCGGGCTACAAGTACACGCACATCCTCTCCGACATTCAGTCGCTCAACGAAGCCGCGCTCGCCGAGACGTACGACGTCACCGCCATCAGTTTTGCCGCGTATCCGGCGCTCCGCGACAAATATGTGCTGCTCGACTGCGGGGCCAGCTTTGGCGAAGGTTACGGACCCATTGTCGTTGCGACAAAGTCGCTGAAGCCTCAGGATCTCGCGGGCAAACGAATCGCGGTTCCCGGCCTCAAGACCTCCGCTTATCTCACGCTCAAACTGTTCGAGCCTGCCTTTGAAGCCGTCGTCATGCCCTTTGACAAAATCATCGATGGCGTTCAGAACAATCTTGTGGAGGCTGGCCTGCTGATCCATGAAGGCCAACTGTTCTTTCCTGAAAAGGGGTTGCACCGCGTGATTGATCTCGGCGTCTGGTGGCAGGAACAGACCGGGCTGCCTCTGCCGCTCGGGGGCAACGCCGTACGGCGCGCGCTGGGGCCGGAAATCGGGCGCCAAATCGCCAAAACCATTCGCGACAGCGTTACCTATGGACTCGAGCATCGCGAAGAGGCCCTCAACTATGCGATGCAGTTCGCGCGCGAGATGGATACAGACTTGGCCGATAAGTTCGTGGGCATGTACGTCAACAAGTGGACGCTCGGCTACGGCGAGAAGGGCAAGCAAGCCGTTAGAGAGTTGATTGAGCGCGGTACCGCCGCCGGTTTGCTTGACGGCCCGGCTACCGTCGAATTCCTGAAAGAGTAGCTACTTTCTCTCCGCCGCTTTCGCCGGCGTGAAATACAAATCCTGATAATCGAAGCTGAAGTCTGCCAGCGGCGAAACTGCCACCATGGTGAAGTGATCGATTGCACCACCGGGTTTCAGCGTAAAGGTAAGGAACGCATCCTCGATCGTGCGATCCCGCCAATGCGCCTTGAAGGTGTCGTACTGCCAGTGCTGAAGGTCGCCGACGGCTTTGGGCGTGTGATCGAGACTGAAAACGAGTTTGCCATTTTCCATTCGAATCGTAACCGGGCCATACCAGGGATCTTTGTAGGTCCCAGCGTATTTGTCGAGCGGCAAGGAAGGCTTTGAATCAGCAGCGCGGCTGGCCTCTTGCTTCTTCATGGTTTCTGCAGCTTCTTTTTCTGCTTGGTCGTCCGCAGCTTTGTGTCCGGCAATCCAATCTGTGGACGCAAGGCCGAAATAAGAATCCAGAATATGGTAGAGAATGGAGTCGAAGGCTCCGCCTTGTTCCGCGTTTGTGAGGACGACAACTCCCAGGTTTTCTTCGGGAACCAGCATAACGCGCGACACCATGCCCGCGACGCCGCCAGTGTGAGCCACCATTTTTCTCCCATGGTAATCACTTGACCACCAGCCAAGTCCGTAAGCCGCGAACTTCGGCCTTTTCGCTGCCAGTTGGGAGTTCCCCGCGTCAATGGCGCCAATGGGAAGAATCGTCTGCGCGCTCCACATCTCGTGCGATTGTCTTTCGCTGAAGATCCGTTCCTCTCGCCCAGGAATCTTGCCATGATTCAGCTGAAGCAGAACCCACTTTGCCATTTCCGCTGCCGAAGAATTGATCGAGCCGGCCGGCCCGGCGTTGTCCAGGTTCACGAAGTCGATGACTTGCAGCTTTTCGTCGACCTTCGAATGCGGCCACGCGTAGTTGCCGCTGGGCTTGAAGTCGGCGTTGCTCAGATTCGTGGTGTTCATCCCCAGCGGGCGCAAAATTTTCTCACGAACGTAGTCTTCCCATGACTTTCCGGTGACCGCCGGGATTATTTGTCCCGCCGTCATGTACAGCAGGTTGTCGTAAGCAAAACGGCTGCGGAAGCTCGAAGCTGGCTTCATGAATCGCAACCGGTAAATGATGTCCTCTCGCGTGAAGGTGGTGTGCGGCCAGAAAAGCAGGTCGCCCTCACCCAGGCCCATGCCGCTTCGATGCGTCAGCAGGTCGCGAATGGTCATTTCGTGAGAAACGTACGGGTCGTACATCTGGAAGCCCGGCAGGCGCTCGTACACGGGGTCATCCCATGAAATCTTGCCTTCATCGACCAGCGTGGCAAGGGCTGCCGAGGTGAACGCTTTGGTGTTGGAGCCGATGGCAAACAGCGTGTTTTCGTCCACCGGAGTGGGCACGCCCAATTTTCGGACGCCATAGCCCTTTGCCATCACCATTTTGCCGTCTTTGACGATGGCCACCGACAGACCGGGCACATCGAAAGTCTTCAGGACGCGTGTGACGTAGGCGTCCAAATCCGCTGGCGGCGCGTTTTGCCCAAAAAGAGTTCCTACACAGACCAAGAAAAGCAGCGATGTGCGCAGCCAAAACCGTAAACCACGTTTCATGTCGTTCTCCCGGCTCCTGCGTTGAAGCTTGCACCGCAGATTAAAGCACAATCCCACGGATTTCGTAGTGCCTCGGGTTTCCAAGACCATGACTGCTCTCATTGGCGCTGCCTTGACGCACTTCCGCGAATCACTTAGTGTTTTTCGGTGATGAATCGCAATCGCAAAGGCCTACTTTCTTTTTTTCTTATAACGCTGGCGACGGTTGGCCTGCCATTTCTGCGCATTGCGGCCCAGTCCTCGTCGAAGCCTGCGGTGCTAGCGGACGCTGCTAAAGCATGGCCCAAGCAGGCGGTCCGCGCCGCGCACGGCATGGTCGTCACCGACGAAGAACTGGGCTCGCAGGCGGGCGTGGAAATCCTGAAGCGTGGCGGCAATGCCGTGGATGCTGCCGTTGCGACGGCCTTCGCCCTAGCGGTGGTTGAACCAGCGGCCGGCAATATTGGCGGCGGTGGCTTCATGCTGATGCGATTTGCGGACGGCAAAACGACGTTTCTTGATTATCGCGAGACTGCTCCCGGCAAAGCCACGCGCGACATGTACATCGGCAACGATGGCAAGCTGGACGAAGAAGCATCCGTCATCGGATATCGCTCGGTGGCGGTTCCCGGAACGGTTGCTGGGCTCGAACTGGCGTTGAAAACCTACGGCACGATGAAACTGGCGGACGTGATGGCTCCGGCGATCCGGCTCGCCCAAGAAGGCTTTGTTGTGAGCGAGAAACTAGCGGCAGAACTGGAAGAAGAGAGTCCGGGCCTGCAAGCCTTTCCGATGAGCAAGCGGATTTTTCTAAATGGTGGCCAACACTTCAAGGCCGGCGACAGTCTGAAGCAACCGGAGCTTGCAGCTACCCTAAAGCGCATCGCGCTGGGAGGCGCGGCCGAATTTTATCGCGGCGAAACCGCGCGCAGCCTGACCGATGAAATGGCGAAGAACGGAGGCATTCTATCGCTCGACGACCTGGCGAACTACAAGCCCAAAGTCCGCGAAGTGCTGCGCGCGAAATATGATAGCGGCGGGCACACCTGGGAAGTGTTAACTGCTCCCCCTCCAAGTTCCGGAGGTGTGGCGATGGTCGAAGCATTGAACATGCTGAAAGACGTGCCGATTAAGGGCTGGGATGATCCGCAAAGCGTGCACATGGTCGCGGAAACGATGCGCCGCGTTTTTGCCGATCGAGCCGCGTTTCTTGCTGACCCGGACTACTCCAAAGTCCCCGTGGCTGGGCTAACCGATCCTTGCTATGCAAAAGAACGCGCGGCCACCATTGATTCGGCAAAAGCTACGTCCAGTAAAACGATCCAAGCCGGAAAACCGCATACGTGCGGGTCTACTGAAAAGGCGGAAGTGCCCGCGCTCGTGCCCGCTCGCGCCGAGGGCCGCCACACCACGCATTTTTCTGTGGTTGACGCAGCTGGAAACGCGGTTGCCAGCACCTATACCTTGAATGACAGCTACGGCTCACACGTGACCTGCGCTGCGGGTCTTTTGCTGAACGACGAAATGGATGACTTTACAACGCAGCCCGGCGCCCCAAATGCGCTTTACGAATTGATGCAATCGGACGCCAACGCCATAGCGCCGGACCACCGCCCGCTTAGTTCGATGACGCCTACGATTCTGCTTCGCGACAGCAAACTCAGTTTCGTCACTGGTTCGCCGGGTGGGCCCACGATTATTTCCTCCACCCTGCTGAGCGTCATCAACTGGATGCGCCTGGGCATGGACGCGCAAGCAGCAATCAACGCACCCCGCTTTCATCACCAGTGGTTCCCGGACCGGATTCGCATGGAAGGGGAATTTCCCTTGAGCATGGAGCAGGCCTTGCGGGCTCGCGGCCACGAGGTTGAACGCGGCTGGTATTACACGCCGAGCCTGAGCAGCGAAGCCAAGTTGAGCAAGCATATGGGCCTGGTGAACGCCATTGGCATTGATGCGCAAACCGGCGACCGCCTGGGTGCGGCCGATCCGCGCGACGAGGGCTCTGCAGTTGGATATTGAGAGGGGAACGATTCGGCACACGCAGGCCAGAGAGCGCTGAGGCCGGCGCAAGGACAACGGTACAATTTCGGTCGGCCCTCAGCGAAACTCAGGAATATCATGCAGAGACTACTTTCGACCTATCTACTTATCTCCAAAAAGCTGACGCCGGAATTGCTGGGGCAAATCGCTGAAGCAGGCTTCCAGCGCATCGAGATTTTCTGCGCGCGGAGCCATTTCGAATACTCGCTAAAACCTGAAGTGCGCGCCATGGCCGGCGCTCTCGAAGCGCATCGCTTGCAGCTCGTTTCGCTTCATGCGCCGACCAGCCGCGACCTCAGCGCCATGCGCGAAAGCGGCACGCCGCTTTCCATTTGCGAAGTCGAGCGCGTGCGCCGCATCGAAGCGATGGACGAGTTGAAACGCGTGATCGACGTTGCGGATGATTTGCCTTACGCGCGCCTGATTCTGCACATGGGCGGTTCGCGCGAAACTGCCGATCCGCGCAAACGCGACGCGGCCTTCAGCTCCCTCGAACATTTGGTTCTGCATGCTCGTCACGCCGGCGTCACAATTTGTGTTGAAAACACATTGAGCGAGATGGGCAATCCTGATTACTTGCGTGCGTTCGTCGATGAAACGCGCCTTAGCGGTCTGCGTTTCAACTTTGATATTGGCCACGCAAATCTTGCGGAGTTGCCGGAGGAAGAGCGCCTGGAGAAAAGCTTCACGCCGCTTCGGGAGATGGTCTCGTCAGTCCATCTACACGATAACCACGGCGAAAAGGATGAGCATTTGCCTCCTTACGACGGCACGATCGATTGGGCCAATGCCATCAAGATACTTCAGTCTGCCCAACAGACTGATTTGCCGCTGGTCCTGGAATTGAAAGAGAAAACCGGCCCGGAGGCACCCACGGTGGCCGAACAGCTCGCCGCCGCCCGCTCTGCCCTGGATAAACTTGAAAAAGCCTGGGCATAAACTCGCCATGCTAACCAGTAGCGTTCTAATGGCTATGCGCCGCTTTGCTCTGCTCTTTACATTGGGTGTGTTTATGATGGTCTCCTCGCTAGCCAAGGACTCTTGGGTCGTGCGCATGAACGGAGTAGGGCCAGCGATGATCAACATGAGCCTGTCTCAGCTAAATTCGGTTTTGCACGAGAAGTTCGCGACGCCATCCGAGCCGGAAGAGCGAGCGTGCTTCTATGTGAGCCCGGGGAAACATCCGGGTGTCAGTTTCATGATCATTGATGGGCGACTTGCCCGTGTCGATGTTGGTGATCCCGGAGTGCTAACCTCCACTGGAATCGAGGTAGGCGATGCTGAAGCTCATGTCCTAAAAGTCTATGGGCAGCGGCTAAAGGTTGAGCCTCACGCTTATTCAGCTCCGCAGGGTCACTACCTGACTGCAAAATCCGCAGATGGTCGATATGCAATTCGGTTTGAGACTGATTCCGGGAAGATCACCATGTTTTACGCGGGGCGATCTGATGCGATTCAATATATCGAGGGTTGCGAGTAAGAAGCAATTCTCATCGTCTGCTAAACTAATCGTTTGGCTAGTGGGCTCAGAACCTCTCTATGACAACAATCACCATCGAGCAAGCGGGGGAGCACGACGGGCAGGAAGTCATGCTCAAGGGTTGGCTCTATAACCTGCGCGAGTCCGGCAAGCTACTTTTTCCGATTTTTCGCGATGGCACAGGCATTATTCAGGGCGTTTGCTCGCAGAAGGAAAATCCCGAGGCGTTCGAATCGCTGAAGGGCCTCACGCAGGAGTCCAGCGTCATCGCCACCGGAAAGATTCGCGCGGAAAAGCGTGCGCCCGGCGGCTTTGAGATCGGTGTCACCAAAATCCAAGTCCTGCAAAGGGTTTCCGAGTCCACGCCGTTTCCGATCCAACTCAAAGAACACGGCGTCGATTTTCTCCTTGACCAGCGCCACCTCTGGATTCGCACGCCACGTCAGACCGCCATTCTTCGCATTCGCGCCGAAGCCATTCGCGCAGCACGCGAATTCATGGACGGCCAAGGCTACACGCTCACCGATGCACCAATGTTCACGCCCGCCGCATGCGAGGGAACGTCCACCCTCTTCGAGGTCAATTACATCGACGAGCAGAAGGCGTATCTAACGCAGAGCGGCCAGCTTTATGTTGAAGCCCTGGCCATGGCTCTCGGGAAGGTGTACACCTTCGGGCCGACGTTTCGCGCCGAAAAATCCAAAACCCGCCGCCACTTGACCGAGTTCTGGATGCTTGAGCCCGAAGCGGCTTACGTCGAACTCGACGAAATGATGGGCCTCGGCGAAGGCCTTGTCAGCGCCATCGTGCAGTCTGTGCTGAAAAATAAGACGAGTGAGCTCGAAACGCTCAAGCGCGACACAAAAAAGCTGGAAAACGTTAAAGCGCCCTTTCCGCGCATCAGCTACGAAGAAGCCGTCGCGGTTCTCAATAAAAACGGCAATTCCGCGAAGTTTGGCGACGATTTTGGCGGCGACGAGGAAACCATCATCTCCAGCTCCTTCGATCGACCCGCGATCGTTCATCGCTATCCCACATCGCTGAAAGCCTTCTACATGCAGCCAGACCCACAGCGCCCTGAGCTCGCCCTTGCTTTCGACATGCTTGCGCCTGAAGGTTATGGCGAAATCATCGGCGGCAGCCAGCGCATTCACGATTACGACCTGCTGGTAAAGCGCCTGCGCGAGCACAACCTTCCCGAAGATGCGTTTCAGTGGTATCTCGACCTGCGCCGCTACGGCAGCGTGCCGCACTCCGGCTTCGGGCTTGGCCTCGAGCGCACGGTCGCCTGGATTTGTGGCACCGAGCACATTCGCGAGGTCATCCCCTTTCCTCGCATGATTTATCGCGTGTATCCTTAGTGAGGGTAGTTCGGCAGTCTTCCCGCGTTTCCCGCATGTTTCGAAGAAATAGGCCTGGCTCGTTGCAGATGGCAGAGTCTGCCTCAACACTGGTGGCGCGGCTTTTCGCCCAGTTACAAGTCACCAACCACGCGTAACGGAGCTTTGTATGCCTCAAAAAGTTCGCATCATTGGCGTTCCTATGGACCTTGGCCAAAGCCGCCGCGGCGTGGACATGGGCCCGTCTGCCCTCCGCGGCGCCGGACTACAGGTGGCTATCAAGAAACTTGGCCACACCGTCGAAGACATCGGCAACCTCGAAGTGAAGCAGCCGGAAGAAATGCCGGTCGGTGAAAAGCGTGCAAAGTATTTGCAGGAAATTGCCGAGACGTGCCAGGACATTGCGAAAACGGTAGAAAAATCGCTGAGCGAGGGCTTTCTACCTCTTGTTCTCGGCGGAGATCATTCCATTGCAGCCGGCGCGGCTGCCGGCGTCGCTTCTCATTTCCGTCAGCAGAAAAAGGAAATTGGCTACCTCTGGCTCGACGCCCACGGCGACATGAACACGCCGGAATCCTCACCTTCAGGCAACATTCACGGCATGCCGCTCGCCGCGATCATGGGCTACGGCGCTCCTGAACTCGTGGACTTGGGGGGCTTCAAGCCCAAGGCTGAGCCGGGGAACATCGTCATCGTCGGCGCGCGCGACCTCGACGCTCAGGAACGCAAAATCGTGAAGAAATCAGGGGTCCACGTCTTCACCATGCGGGACATTGACGAGCGCGGCATGCGCGACGTCATGTCCGAAGCCCTCAAGTACGCCATGGACGACACCGCTGGGGTTGCCGTCAGCCTCGACATGGACTTTGTGGATCCCTCGGATGCTCCGGGCGTCGGCACGCCGGTTCGCGGTGGTGTCACTTATCGCGAGGCGCATCTCGCTATGGAAATGATTGCCGATACCGAGTCCATGGTTTCGATGGAAGTCGTTGAGATTAATCCGATTCTCGACGAACACAACCGCACTGCGCTGCTCGGCGTAGAATTGGTGCTTTCTGCATTGGGTCAAAAAATCCTGTAATAGTTTCTTAGCTAAGCTATTAGTTGTCAGTTCAGAACGCTGCAAAAAACAAGCGCTCCAACATTCCGGGCTTTTCCCTTATAACTGAAAACTGACCAGCCAGACCTGTGAGAACATTTCCCCGTGACCCCTAACAACAGACGACTCCGCGTTGGGATTCTCTTTGGCGGCCGCTCCGGCGAGCATGAGGTTTCGCTCGCTTCTGCTGCCTCGGTGATCCGTGGCCTGGACCCGGACAAATACGAAGCCGTTCCCATCGGCATCACGAAGGAAGGCCACTGGCTGGTCGGTGGCGCGGCGCAGAAGATGCTCCCGGAAGTCTTGAAAGCCGGCCAGCGCGTTGTCATGGCGGCCGATCCGACGGACGCTGCGCTCATTCCGCTCGACCGCAGCGGCGGCGGCCAGCGCCTCGACGTTGTTTTTCCAGTCATGCACGGCACGTTCGGCGAAGACGGCACCATCCAAGGGTTGCTCGACCTCGCTGGCGTGCCATTCGTCGGAGCGGGAGTACTTGGCTCCGCCATCGGCATGGACAAGGACGTTGCCAAGCGCCTCCTGCAAGTCGCGAAGATTCCCGTCGTGCCCTGGCTCACGGTTTACCGCCACGACTGGGAGCGCGATCCTCGCGAGATTCAATCCGCCGTCGAAGCCAAATTCCAATACCCCGTTTTCGTGAAACCGGCCACGCTTGGCTCCTCGGTCGGAATGACCAAAGTGCATTCGCGCGAGGAGTTGGCACCAGCTTTGAATCTTGCCGCCGAGTTCGCCATGAAAATTCTTGTGGAGCAATGTGTCGTCGCGCGCGAGATTGAAGTTTCGGTGCTCGGCAATCACGACCCGAAAGCTTCGGTTCCGGGCGAAATCGTGCCGCACCGCGAGTTTTACGACTACGCCGCAAAGTACCTGGAAGAGGGCACGCAGCTCCTGATTCCTGCAAAGCTCAAACCCGACGAGGTCGATGAGATTCAAAGTTACGCTGTCGCAGCGTTTCGTGCGCTCGAATTGAACGGTATGGCGCGCGTCGATTTCTTCCTCGAGAAAACAGGCGGCAAGATTTACCTCAACGAAGTGAACACCATTCCCGGCTTCACCTCCATCAGCATGTATCCCAAGCTCTGGGAAGCCAGCGGCATATCTTTCCGTGAACTGATCGACAAACTCATCGAGCTGGCTCTGGAGATCCACCGCGAAAAGGCCCGCACCAAGTATCAGATCGAGCTTCCCGAAGGCGCGGGCGGAGCGCTGGAAGCTTAGGTTCGAATATTGGTTACTATGGAGACTCGAGACCGCGGGCAATGGCGGAAATGGTCCAAAATTCTCAAGGGTCAAGGGGCTGTAGGTTGTTTGGTTATATTTCTTTGGTTGTTCGGTCTGGTAGCGCTCTATTCCTACAAACGCCCTCGGGAACCAGTGCCACAGAGGGGTTGGACGCACTCCCTACACTGGACGCACGGATGCTATGGAACTCCTGCGGAAGATGAACAGCTAGTTCGCTTTCACTACTGGTTTTTTCCTTTTGTCATCGTGGCGTTTACAGGGGCGGCCTTACAAAAGGTAAACGAAAAGAACGAGCCTTGGAAAAGTAGCCGCTAATAGGAAGCTTGTACCAAATACCAGATCGAGCTTCCCGAAGGCGCGGGCGGCGCGCTGGAAGCGTAGTCAACTACAAGCGTCATCGCTCCGAGTGATGAGCTTTCCATTCCGTTGCCATTCGCTCAGCTTTGGAAATCTGCGCTGGATACATCTGAGATCTAGCGTAGGAAAGATTGGCTTCGGTGCGGGCTAGCCTGAACCACATGTAAGCCTGAACGTAGTTCTTGGGAACACCGAGACCCTTCATATACAAGATCCCCAAATTATTTCTTCCCTGGCTGGCCCCGCCGAAGTGCGGGACTTGCTCGGCTGCTCTTCGATACCACTCAGCAGCATGGGAGTAACTTTGTGGCACGCCTTCCCCGTTTTCATACATTTGACCCAATTCGTTTTGCGCGTCAGGGTTGCCGCGCTTTGCTGCTGTGAGCAACCATTTCAGCGCCTCTTGAAAGTCGGCCTTTCCAAACCAGCCCTGCTCGTACGCAGCGCCTACCCAGAACTGTGCCCCTGTATCTCCATGTTGGGCTTTCGTCAAGAGCTCTTTCCTATCGGCTTCAGTCCACTGCGCTAGTTGAGACGCGGACCTCGACGTAGCTCGCGATGAGTTGGAAGCCTGACTTACAGCCGAAGTCGGAGCCATCAGCGAAACCACAAACAACGAGAGCAGAACGTGGAGTTTCATAACGCGCGCTGTGCAGGTATGTTACACCCGAGCATGGGTGATTTAGGATTTTTCAGCGTAGAACGCACCTGCTCGAGAGTGGAAGCTCATCGACCTGGAAGCTGACTCGCCATGCGGTATTGCCGGGCATTTACTCACGCACCGAATTTTTGTAAGGTCTTAGTGTCGCTCAGGTGCCCAGGGATTTTGAACGATTGAACTGTCAATTCTCACGCTCGCGGGGCAGGAGACTTCTCAATGACGCTTCTCGATCCACCTCCGATAAGACCCCAAAAGTCGCGGGCTATGGCCTTCACTATCGCCGCAGTCAGCGTGGCGCTCATCATCACCCTTTGGTTCGTCTTCCGCTACTACCCGGAAAAGAAGGCCGCGGACCATTTCTTTCAGGCCCTGACAGCGGGCAACACCGATCTCGCTTACCAGCTCTGGAAGCCTGCTCCGAGCTATTCCAAGCAGGATTTTCTTGCGGACTGGGGACCCCAGGGATATTACGGTCCGGTGAAGAGCTACGACATTCTTCGTGCGAGTTCCCCGCACGGCTCCAATGCGGTGGCGGTTCGCGTGGCCGTCAGCCCCTTTTTGCCCATGCCGGACGCTTCCGATCCCGAAAAAAGCCGTAAGACGAAAGTCGTCAGCGTCTGGGTCATCGTCGCCGACAAGTCCCTCAGTTTCCCACCCTAGCCGTCATCTACAGTGGACGGCGGGGCACGATCAGCCCGTCCTGTCATCCTGAGGTGAACCGACGAGGTCGCCGAAGGATCTCAACTTAAACCTGTGGCACAGCTTCAACAGAACAGCAATTCTTAAGCGCGGCTTTACCTTCGAATCTCGTCCAGCGCGCTTTCTAATTCTTGCGGGCTGACGCTAGCCGTGCCGAGCTTCCCTACAACTACGCCGGCCGCAATGTTTGCAAGGATCGCCGCATCTACCAGCGACGCCCCTGCCGCGGCCGCAAGCGCAAGTACGCTCAAGACTGTGTCGCCCGCTCCCGTCACATCGAAGACTTGTCGGCCCGTTGCACCGCTTTCAACACCTGCCTGCCCGACACGCGCGTACGTCACTTCAAAGCTCGTCGCCGGAATGTGCACGTCCCGTCCCGCCGATTCCTCAAAGATGCTCATACCCTTTTCACCGCGTGTAATCACCACCGCACCGCAGCCAAAATGCGCCAGCAGCGCCCGACCTGCTTCCTCGAATGATTGTTCATCCCCCAGCGCTCGTGTCACGTAAAAGCTTGCTTCCTTCGCGTTGCAAACAATCGCCCGCGCTCCGCGATACGCATACAGCCGCGAAGTTTTGGGCTTCACAAAGACCGGCACTTTCAGCCGGTGCGCTGCGCTCAGCACGCGCTCGGCAAAATCATCGGTAATCAGCCCTTTGTCGTAATCGGAGAGTACCAGGGCATCGAGCTGCTTCAGCGCGGCGAATACCAATCGCAACAGTATTTCCTGTGTTTCCTGACGCAGCGGCTCGCGTCGCTCGCGGTCCACACGCACCACTTGCTGGTGCCGCGCGATGATGCGTGTCTTCACCGTTGTGACACGCTTGGCGTCCGCGATAACTCCTCTGCCGCCAACGTGCGCGGTTCGTAGGCATGCCTGCAGCGCGCGGCCCGCTTCGTCGTTCCCGAGGACTCCAAACGCTTCGACCTTTGCGCCAAGTGCAGCGATGTTTGCCGCCACGTTGCCTGCGCCGCCCAAGCATTCGTTCTCCTCGACGAAATCCACTACCGGCACGGCCGCTTCGGGCGAAAGCCGTGACGCCGTGCCCCATAAGTAGCGGTCGAGCATCAGGTCCCCAAGCACACCAATCCGCTTGCCGCGCAATCTCGGGAGCAGGCGCTTCAAGCGTGACACGGAATCGGCGATGGATGACGTCATGCAGGCTCGGCGGGCTTTTGGGAAGCATTCCCAGGTTCTTCGGCGATCGTAGCTTCCTCGGGGAGCATTACGGGAATTTCATCGCGAATGGGATATACACGGCGGCAGGAGGCGCATTTCAGGCCGGACTCGTCCGCAAGCAACTCGATTTTTGACTTGCACACCGGGCAGACCAGGATGTCGAGTGCGTACTTAGGAATGACCACTGAGCTCTCCCCCAGAATATTCGAGCGATGTAACGCTAGATTAGGCACTCTATCAAAGGCTTTTGCATCGGGGCAACATGACAACCGGTGGCGTCCAGTCTGCTCCTGGCCCGCTCGCGGCCTCCTAGCCCGTTTCCGCTTGACTCTCAGGAAGGCGCTCGCGATTTGACTTGACCCGCCTCCTCAATCGAAATAGCTTTTCTGTGGTTCTCTCCAGAGAGGGAGGCGACTCGTGCGTCGCATACAACCAGCACTCCTTTGCGCCGTCCTTTCGATTGCCGGCTCGTTGGCCTCTTCCTTCGCGCTGTCGACAAGGCCCTCTCCGCAATCACAACCCGCCGAACAGCCTTCCACCCAGTCCCAACCACAATCGTCACAGATGCCCGCTCAGGAAAAGGATGATTCCTTGGCAGACGTCGCGCGCAAAGCAAAAGCCAAAAAAGCAGCGGCCGCAAAAGGAAAGGTATTTACGGAAGAGGATCTCTCCGGAATGAACCGGAGCGACGTTTCGGTCGTCGGGACTGAAAGCAAGAAGACCACTCCGCGGCCGCCGAGGCAGCGAGACGTGAATCCTACGGAAGACGGGGAAGAGTATTGGCGTGGCAAGGCCCAGCCGATTCTAAATGAGATGGCCGAAATTGATCGACAGATCGCTCAGTTGAGAGAGGACATCAAGAAATATGGAGTCGGCGGTTTCGATATCGCCTCGAATTACAAAAACAACATTGCCTACGTCGAGGACCGCAACGCCCAAATCCAGACACTGCAAAAGCGGAAGGCCACGCTGCAGAAGCAGTTAGACGATCTCGAGGAAGAAGGCCGCAAAGCGGGCGCCCAGCCTGCGTGGTTTCGCTGAAGCCGCACTCGATCAGCTCCTCCCCAAATCTTGGAAGAAACTTTTGTGCAAGAAAGCTGCACGGAACCAAAACTGGTCCTCGGGCCAGTAGTTTTTGGCCAAGCAAACGCAATACACTTTTCAGGATGCTGTCCAGACCTCTCCGTATAGGAGAAATACCGTGTATTGCGACCGCTGTGGACTGAACTTCCTGCCCAAACAGTCCGTGTGCACTCGCTGCAAGAAAGTGCCCACGCGGTACTGGTTTCAATTCATGGGCCTGGTCACCGTGTTCATAGCTGTGCTCTGCAACTCCGTGCTCGGACTATTCTTGCTGCCGCGGCTGGCTTATGCCCGCCACGGGCGCTCCTTATTCCGCGGATGGTATTGGTTTGATCAGAAGGCCGCTCTCTACGGCTGGGTGCCCCTGGCGCTGGGCTTGCTCGCCTGGGACTATTTCATTTGGAAAGAAGCGCGCCCCAAGATGAAGGGCTGGTTCACCCGAAAGCTGCTGACGTTCTCCCTTGCTGCGGCCGTGGCCCCGATGCTGCCCTGGTGGGTTCCGGCAGGTCAGCCTCCCGGCGAATTCCTCTCGATGATCAGCAGGCATCCCGGCCTGCCCGCGATGCTCGCGTGGGGCGTGGTCCTCTTTGTAATCATTATTTTGTGTATTGACCCCGAATCGCGAGACTATCTCCTCGGCCACGGCAGAGCCTTGAGCATTGTCAGCACGGGCATGCTGGTGGTCATTCTTGCCATGACCCTCGTTGGCTGGTCGCTTACCTACTGACCTACATCGAACTCAAGCCAAATTCCCCACTGGCCATCGGGACAGGATACTCAGACGCGACGCTGCATTGCGGGGATCTTGCAGGAGAGCGGGGGCCGCGCTCCAATGAAAGCATTATGAGAAACTACAGAATTTCCCTCCTTCTCTCGGTCCTGGGAGCGAGCTTGCTTCCTGGAACGTCTTTCAGTCAGCAGAAGGTTTTCAACTGGCTGCCGGCCAACGATGAGACCGTGCGCCTCGACCCCGCGAATTACCATACCGCCCGGACATACCGCCCGAACGGTCCCGGACAGAACAACCACGTGGACATCAAGGCGGAGAAGCCCGTAACCATCTTCATGACACCGGCGGAAGATTGGAACCTGGCGCTTCAGCACCCTGAAACGATCGTGAACCTGCGGCAAGTTTGCTTGCGTGAGCATGTCGTCGAGACGACTTATGTCTGCGAGATGCCGGTTGAACCTATGACCCTTATCATCCGGGACGAGCGCAGCAGCCCTGACGCCGCTGTGTTCGCTGGACTCGGCGCCGTACTAAATCCAAACGATAAGACCGACCGCGCCATCGGCGAAGGCATTGCAGTAGTTCTCGGGTCTCAGGGTTCGCCGACGCGGCGTTTTCGGGCGCCCAATGATGTCCACATCCAGTATTACCGCTGGGACTGCGTACAGAATTGCATTCAGCCCGAATTTCAGTGGACGCAGCAGATTAAAGAGAAGTACGAGCTTACGTCCTTTCTGAAGGTGTATGGCGGCTTCCGCCCGGACCACGATGGTGAGCAGGTCAGCATAAAGATTAAGTCCCCAGCGCCCATGCTCGTGGCCATGCTGCCGTCGCAGGTGGCGGATCAGCTACATATGCAGCCTGACGGCCTCGAGTCCGCCCTTCAAAAGAACTCCTGCCAGCAGCGCGGCGTGCAGTCACTTCAGTTTGAGTGCATGTTCAATTTGGAGGACGGCCCGCAGTCTCTGATCGTCGTGCCCGAGGCCGGTGCAAAAATCCCTCATAAGAAGGCTGAAATTCAAATGTTTGCCGCACGCTGCGTCGCCAATTGCGAACTGCTCGAAAGCAAACGATAGGAATTTTCATTCTGATTCTTGCGACTCTTCGTGTCCGCAGGGGTGCCCTAGCGAAAGACTTTCTGACACTCGATCAAGGGCATGCGAAAAAAGCCTGAGACTTTTCCCGTGCGCCGATAGCCATGTTTCTCATAAAAGCGCATCGCACGGTGAAGTGGTTCCGTCGTGTCCAGCGTGATGCGCTCGACGTTTCTCCGGCGCAATTCAGACTCCGCGTGGCTCAACAACTGTGCTGCGATTCCTGTGCCGCGCATCGTTGGTAAGACCGCCATCCCTCGTAGATGTCCCTCCTCTGCGGTCACCACGCCGCAGGCAATAGTTCCGACCACCTCGTCATCAGAATTCACCGCCACAAAGACAGACATCGTTTTGAGCCGCTCTTGCAGTGTCTCCGTGGTGAGAACCGTATCGATGAACACGCCCGGCGTGTAGGCTTCGCGGAATTCTTCGAATGCAGCCTTCAAGCAAGCAAGAATTCCCCGGGCGTCTTTGTAAGTAGCCTCGCGTATCGAGATTAAGGGAGCTTGCACTTGCATTGCCGCGTCTGCGTACTGCAAGACACAAAGTAGGCAAGTGCGTTCGAATTCCCAAGCTCCATTTTGGAGGTCGGCCAGGGGCGAAAAATATCACTTGTGCGGCGGCAGAAGGTCCCAAATCCCCGAGTCCTCCATGCCAAGCACCCACGAAGCAAAGCCGTAAA
>CAZGBQ010000015.1:0-38891 GCA_964524045.1 uncultured Acidobacteriaceae bacterium | reverse complement strand
AAAGTCTGCCAAGAAGAAAGCCAAGAGAGCAGGAAAGAAGAGGCGGCGCTAAGTCCAAGCACTTCTGAAGCGAGAAGAGACGTTCAAGAAGAGCCGGAGGTGCTCCCGGCTCTTTTCTTTTAGGGAATCCTGCCTTTCAAATTGAGACCCGGGCGCCCAGCGCTTTCTTCCCGTACTTGAACGCCGCATTTTCAATTCAGGATCGTGCTTCGTCGATTGCGCTGAAGGCTTGCCGGAATCTGTACGTATCGTTACCATAACGCCGTATGGTGCGGGCATTGGAGCAGATACGTCGAATGCGAGGCGGCGCGCAGTCCCACCTAATGCGCTGCGATGACGGCTACTATTACGTTGTGAAGTTCCAAAATAACCCGCAGCACCGGCGGGTCTTGGTCAATGAACTGCTTGGAACCCGGCTGGCGGCACGGCTGGGGCTTCCCACGGTACCTGGGGAGGTCGTTGATGTGTCGGAAGAGCTCATCCGGCTCACTCCGGATTTGGCCATGGAGTTGCCGCATTCCAGGGTTCCGTGCAATCCGGGACTGCAATTCGGTTCGCGCTATCCCGGCGACCCGCGCCGCATCACCCTTCACGACTTTCTTCCCGACGAGCAGTTGCGAGAGGTTGAAAACCTGCACGACTTTGCTGGGATGCTCGTATTTGACAAATGGACTTGCAACACCAACGGCCGCCAGACGGTTTTTCTTAGAGCGGATAAGGAGCCGGACGGGCAGGACAACCCGCGTTACGAGACGCGAATGATCGACCAAGGATTCTGTTTCAATGCGGGCGAATGGAGTTTCCCGGATGCCCCGCTGCGCGGTCTCTACACCCGCAACCGCGTTTATCAAGGAGTGGTTGGAATGGAATCCTTCGGGCCTTGGATTGACCGCCTGGAGAAACAGGTGACAGAGCGCGTCCTGAACGTGTCCCTCGGGGAGATACCTTCCGAATGGTATGAGGACGATTACGACGCGCTCACGCGGTTGTTACAAAGATTGCACGAACGCCGCAGCCGCGTGCCGGATCTGCTTTTGGAAGCCAAGCGATCGACTCGCCGCCCGTTTCCGAATTGGATTTGAGTGCGGAGCAGACGGAAGGAAGGGAATCATGACGGAGATTGCAGCAGAGCAGAAGAACGCCAATCCATCACAGCCTGAACGCACCCTGGCGTACCGCATCCTTCGCTACACGCCAAACCTGGTGCGCGACGAATGGGTGAATATTGGCGTTCTGCTTTTTGCTCCTGACACTGGGGAACGGCGGCTCCGGCTGATCGAGGAACCGGCAGAATACAACCGCGTCCGGCGGCTTCATCCGCAAGCCGATGAGGGCCTGCTGCGGCGGCTCCGGGACGATCTGGAAGACCGCTTTGAGTCCGCAAACGGACAAGACGGGAAGGCTGGCGATTGGCAGGCGCTGCTCGCTAAGTGGGATGATACGCTCTCCAATGCATTGCAGCTTGCCTTGCAGAAAGGCACGATAGCGCAGGATCTCGATGCCGAACTGGAGCGGTTGTATGGCGACCACGTGGCGCTACAGCGGGCGCCGGGCCGGGTCGGCGCGCCCGGCACCCGCGGACAGATGCGCTCCTATTGTTCGCAGGTTCTCCGGCAAGCGCGCCTGTGGGAGCGCATCGATAAATCTGTTCCCGTCGCAGAATTCACGTTTCCGGGCGATCCCATGCGCATCGACTACGCCTACCGGCGCAACGGCACGCGGGGATTTGTGCAGACGCTCTCGGTCACGCGGACGCCCGGTGACGTCAAAGGCCTTGCGTACACTGTCGAACGCATCACGGCCAGAGCGCCCTGGAAGTCAGAATTCGCCGCGGTGACTGACGTCGACTTGAAAAATGGCAATCTCCGCCACCGCTTTGTGCGGGACACGCTGCGCGACGCGGGCATCGAGCCCATACCGCTGGATCATTTTGCCGTGTGGGCCGCCAAGCTCAAACCGCTAGTGCCGTGACTTTGTCTGGGACGACGTTGTGGTTGCGAGTCACCAGTCACATCCACCAGTCAGGTCTTCCTAGAGCAATGGCTCCGACCATTTCTCCAGCGTCTCCTTGACCTTGTGCAGGAACTGATGGGCGACGGCGCCGTCCACCACGCGATGGTCGTAGCTCAGCGTGACGTAACACATCGAGCGGATGGCTATCGCGTCGTCGACGACCACCGGGCGCTTCTCGATCGCCCCGAGTCCGAGAATGCCTACGTTAGGCTGGCTGATCACCGGCAACCCGAAAAGCCCGCCGAATACACCCGGATTGGTGATGGAAAACGTGCCTTCCTGCACTTCCTCGGGTTTCAATTTTTTTGCGCGCGCGCGCTCGGCCAGGTCGTTCATTGTTCGCTGGATGCCCAGAAGGTTTTTTTCGTCGGCATTCTTGACCACCGGAACAATCAGGCCCCAGTCGAGAGCCACGGCGATGCCGATGTTGATGTCCTTATGCAGAACTACATTTGTGCCATCGAGCGAGGCGTTGAGTGTGGGAAACGCGCGGAGGCCCGCTACGGCCGCCTTCACGAAAAACGGCATGAAGGTCAGCTTAGTCTCGTAGCGCTTTTCGAATTCTTCCTTGGCCTTGGCGCGCAAAGCGGCGACTTTGCTCATGTCGACTTCATCGACCGAATACACGTGCGCGGAAACGCGCTTAGACGCCACCATGTGCTCGGCGATGCGCTGGCGCATGGTGCTCATGGGTTGTACTTCGAAATTGCCGAAATAGATCTTTTCGCGCTGGACAGCCGTCTCCAGCGCAACGTGTGCCTGAGCCCCAGAAGCAGTCCCCGGCGGTGGTGCGGCGGAACGGACCGCAGGGGCAGAAAGCGCGGGGGGAGCAGCGGCGGGCGCGCCTCCCGTGGCGATCACCGCCTCGATGTCCTGCTTGCTGATGCGGCCGCCGGCGCCGGTACCGGCCACGGTGGAAAGATCGATGCCATGTTCTTTAGCCATCCGTCGAACCAGCGGCGAGCTGTGGATGCGGTCGCCGGACGAGCTTGTCGCGGCGGGAACCGGGCTCGCCGAGGCTGCTGCTGGAGCAGGAGCCTCAGGTCTCGAAACAGGCGCTGGCGCAGGAACGGGGACTGGGCCCGGCGTCTGGGCTTTCGCGGGAGCCGGGGCCGGCGTGGCAGCGGAAGAGCCCGCCGCGTCAATCACGCCAACCACCGTCTGAATCGGCACGGTCTGGCCTTCGCTGACCTTGATTTCCTTCAGCACGCCAGCCGAAGGAGATGGGATTTCCGCGTCCACCTTGTCGGTTGAGATTTCAAACAGCGGCTCATCCCGCTCGACTTTGTCGCCTGGCTTTTTCAGCCATTTGGTGATGGTGCCTTCAAAAATGCTCTCCCCCATCTGGGGCATCACGATGTCAACAGCCATGGTCCTCTCCTCAAGAAAATAGTTCAAAGTCCAATTCCGTTGATTGTCTTACTCCTTGCTTTATGTTTCTCCTTCCACTTTCGACCTCGATTTTCGACTTCCTCTAATACCGCGCCAATTCCTTTGCGGCCGCAAAAACCTTATTGGCATTTGGCAGAAAATGCTCTTCTAACGTGGGTGCGTATGGCACCGGCGTATCCAGAGATGCCACGCGCACCAGCGGCCCATCGAGATCATGGAAAGCCTTCTCGAAAAGTATGGCCGCAATTTCGCCAGCGATTCCGCCAGTCTTCGTGTCTTCATGCACCACGAGACATTTGTTGGTCTTTTTCACAGAGCTCAGAATCGTTTCTTCGTCCAACGGCAGAAGAGTACGCAGGTCAATCACTTCTGCCTCGATGCCTTCCTTGGCCAAGGCGTCCGCCGCTTCGAGCGCCGGGTGCATCATCGCAGCATAAGACAGAATTGTCAGATGCCGGCCTTCGCGCCGCACGACAGCCTTCCCGATCGGCACGGTGTAGTCTCCCGCCGGGACTTCTCCTTTGACGCGCCGGTAAAGAAACTTGTGCTCGAAAAATAGCACCGGATTATTATCGCGCACCGCAGCCTTCAACAGCCCTTTGGCATCGTAGGGCGTCGACGGATAAATCACTTTCAGCCCGGGCGTGTGCACGAAATACATTTCCGGGTTCGCGGAATGGAAGGGCCCGCCGTGTACTCCGCCGCCGGAGGGACCGCGAATCACCATCGGGGCAGGCGCGTTCCACAGGTAATGCCCCTTGGCCACAAAATTCGTAATCTGGTTGAACGCGCACACGACGAAATCGATGAATTGCATCTCGCAAATCGGGCGTAGGCCGAGGTAACTCATCCCGCAAGCTGCCCCGATGATGGCGCTCTCGCTGATGGGCGTGTCGATCACGCGCTCCCAGCCAAAACGCTCGAGCAAACCTTCGCTGGTCTTGAACGCGCCTCCATAAACGCCGACGTCCTCGCCGATCAGCAGGACGGCCGGATCCCGTTCCATCTCCTCAAACATGGCCTGCCGGACCGCTTCGAGAAATGTGATTTCCCTCCCGCCCGTTGGAGATCCATTTGGTCCGGCCCCGTTCGCGCCAGCCATGGCTACCCCCGCGCCTTTCTCGAAGAGCCCGCCGCGAGAGCCTTCACTTTTTTCGGGGCTGCCTTAGCCGTTGGTTTCGCAGTTGTCTTCGCGGGACGCCCATTCTCGGCAGGCTTCCGCGTGACAGTCAACTGTGTGTCGCCGAAGTGAATCGGAGCGTCCGCGCCACCCGAACCCTTGCCCGAGCCGAAACCCGGAACGGTCCACACAGCTGGAACGCTGGATTTCGGCGGCGTTACTTCAGAGATCGGCCGCTCCCATTTGGCCCGGATTTTGTGGCAATCATCGCCGGTGCAGTAGACGCCGGTCTCCGCTAGTTCCGCGGGAGGCATCGGCGAGTTTTCCGCAAACTCGCGCTCTGCGGCGAGCAGTGTATCCAGTTTGTCGTCGATTTCCTCTTTGCCTGCGGCGTCGAGAAGTTTTTTGGCGGTCAAGAATTGCTCATACAGCGCGATAGGATCGCGCGCTTCCCAGTGCGCGCGCATCTCCTTCGGCACATACTCCGCCGGATCGTGCTGCGCGTGGCCCTGACGGCGAAACGTTTTGGCCTCGATCAAAATGGGCCCTTCGCCCGCGCGCGCCCGCTCGACCGCTTCCCGGGCCGTGTTGTACACCGCTACGACGTTGTTGCCGTCCACGATGTAGCTGTTGATTGCGTAAGCCTTGGCGCGGTCCGCCAGGTTCTCGAGAGGCACTTGACGGCGCACGGGCGTCGAGTACGCCCACAGATTGTTTTCCAGAATCAAAACGAAAGGGGCTTTTTGTGTGGCCGCAAAATTCAGCCCTTCATGAAACACGCCTGTCGAGCTGCCGCCGTCGCCGATCCACGTCATGGCCACGATCTTTTGTCCAAGGTAGCGCGCCCCGATGGCCACGCCGGTCATCACGGGGATCAAATCGCCAAGCATGGAAATCGGCGAAACGATGTGCAGGTTGTCGAGGTCTCCAAAGTGGCTGGTCCCGTCTTTGCCTTTCGTCGGCGAATCGTATTTCGCCATGTGCTGCATGAAAATGTCGCGCGGCGGCACGCCCTTCACCAGGAGCGCTCCGATGTTACGGATCATGGGAGCAATCCAGTCTTTCTTTTCCAGCGCGTAGCAGGTTCCAACGGAAATCGCTTCCTGTCCCAAGCTGGAGTAGAGTCCCCCGACAATTTTGTTCTGCCGGAAGAGTTTCACCATGGTGTCTTCGACGGCGCGGTTCAGCCGCATGTAGTAATACAGGTCCAGGTACTGCTGCCGCGTCAATTCTTTAGACATCCTCTTGGCCATTCCTGCTCCCATTGCTACGCGGTCACCGGCACAGATTGCTCCACATGTTCGAGCTTCTCAAACAATTCCTTCTTCGAAATCTCTTTCGGCTCCAGGCCAAACAATTCGCCGAGATGCTTGGCGATGTGCGCTTTAGCTTCGCTTTCTTCAACGGTGCGCCCCAGCAATTTTTCCAGCGAGGTCGCCCTGCAACCGGCAATCCCGCACGGCACGATCAGGCCGAAAAACCGCAAATCCGTGGAAACGTTGTACGCAAATCCGTGCGACGTGACCCAGCGGCTGATGTGCACGCCGATAGCGCCGAGCTTTTCTGACGACGCGGCAAGAGTCGTCATCCCGAGCGAGCCTTGCGAGTCGAGGGACCTCTCTTCGGAAACCTTCACCCACACTCCAGTCTTGCCGGCCACTCGCGTTACAGTGATCCCAAATTCTGCGGTCGCGCGAATCATCGCTTCTTCCAGCGCACGCACGTACCAAACCACGTCCCGCCGGATGGCGCCCAGGTTCAAGATGGGATAGCCCACAATCTGCCCTGGCCCATGATAGGTCACGTCTCCGCCGCGGCTGCTTTCAAAAAGCTCAACGCCTTTTTGCCGCAACACGCGCTCGGAAACCAGCAGATTCTCCCGCTTGGCGTTTCTTCCCAGCGTGATCACGTGTGGATGCTCACAAAAAAGCAGGATGTCCTCGATTGCATCCGCTTTGCGGGCATCTACAATTCGCCTCTGCAGCGCACACGCGTCCGCGTAGCCAATCTTTCCCAGGTCGATAGTCCAGCAGACCTTCACCAGTCACCAATCACGAGCCACCAGTCACTTATACGTTGATCTGCAATCCCCTGACGCTCGCGAACGCGTCTCCCATTCCTTCCCACACCGTAGGGTGGGCGTGAATCATGTTCATCATGTCGTCGATCGTGCCTTCGAGATTCAGTACTGCCGCGGCTTCGGCCAGAATCTCCGTCGCCAGCGGCCCGATGATGTGAATCCCCAGGACCTCCCCATAATTCTCTTCGGAAACGACTTTGATGAATCCGCCGTGATTTCCCAGAATTGTGGCCTTGCTATTCCCCACAAACGGAAACTTTCCGGTCTTCACGGCATATCCCGCATCGCGCGCCTGTTTCTCAGTTAATCCAATCGAGCCGATCTGTGGCTCGCAGTACGTAGCGTTGGGAATCCGCGTCTTCACGATCTGCTGCGCCGGCTTTCCAGCGATGTGCGTTACTGCGACGATCCCTTCCATCATCGCGGCGTGCGCCAATTGCGGAAGCCCCGCAACGATATCGCCAATCGCATACAGGCCCTTCTCGGCCGTCTCCATGTAGTCGCCGACGTGAACGAACCCGCGCTCCAGCTTGGCCTTGGATTTCTCCAGGCCGCAGCCGTCGGTCATCGGCTTGCGCCCCACCGCCAGCAACAACTTCTCGGCCTGCAGCGTTTGGGGCTTTCCGTCCTTGTCCTTGAACGCAACCGTCACGCTTTTTGGGTCCTTCTTCGCCGACTCGACGCTGCATCCAGTGAAAATCTGAATGCCTTTCTTCTGGAAGGCTTTCGTCAACTCTGCGGAAATCTCTTCGTCCTCCAGCGGCACCGTGCGAGGCAGCGCTTCCAGAATCGTCACTTGCGTCCCGAAAGAATTGTAAACCGACGCAAACTCCACGCCCACGGCGCCAGCGCCAACGACGATGAGACTTTTCGGGATTTCCGGAAGCTCCAGAATCGAGCGGTTGGTGAGAATGGTTTTGTGGTCCGGCTCTATCCCAGGCAACGCCTTCGCCTCCGAGCCACTCACCATAAGAACATTCGCCGCTTCAATCGTAGTCTTCTTGCCATCTTTTTCGACACTTACCTTGCCCGGCCCCTCGTACCGGCCCCAGCCCTGCACCCACTCCACTTTGTTCTTCTTGAACAGGAACTCGATCCCCTTGGCATGTTTCTTGACGATCTTGTCTTTGCGCGCCAGCACGTTCGCCCAATTGACCTTCAGCCCGCTGATCTCGAAACCCAATTCGGCGCCATTCTTGATGTGATCGTAAACGTCGGCGTGATGCAGCAACACTTTGGTGGGAATGCAGCCGACGTGCAGACAGGTGCCGCCCAGGAACGGGTCCTTCTCGACCACAATGGTCTTCAAGCCTAGTTCGCCGGCCCGAATCGCCGCGACGTACCCGCCGGGACCGCTCCCGATGATCGCCACATCGTACTTAGCCACTCGTAATCTCCCCTTGCAGAGGCGGCTTCACGCCGCCACGACTTCCGTGACAGGCCACCAACCGGAGTCCATTCTCACCGCAGTCACGCTCGAAAAACTCGAGGGAATCAGTCTAAAAAGACGGGGCGCTAGCCGTTTGCCTTGCGAATATTACTCCAAACGGAGAAAAAGCCGCCCACGCTTACGGCGCAGACGGCTGCGTCCCAGCAAACACCAAATTTTAGCAGCCGCCTGCCACTGTCGCAACCTGGCTTACTCGTCCGTTGTCGGTCGGTTTCTGGTTGACCCGCTACACGTCCAAGTGAACAACTTGGGGGCTGCGGCTAACGTGTCGTCGCTGTGGATACGGATTAGGGGCTCTGGGGAGGGTTTTATTTCTTCAGACTTGGTGCGGCCCCGCCGGGAACCGTTCCTTCGAATTTCAGGATGAGCCCTTTCTTTCCAATGGCCCAGCCGCGATGCGCATCGGCGAAGCCTATCGTGTTCGTGTGCTCCTCGTTCATCTGCTCCCAGTTCTTTCCTCGATCAATCGAGTAGTCGGTTCCGGTTGGTCCAACCGCGAACACGGTGGGACCGGGCGTGTCCGGCACAACCGCGACACCCCAGCGGTATCCCGCGGGACGATGGCTGCTCTCTTTCCAAGTCTTGCCGCCGTCGTCACTGTAGGCGGAATTTGGCTTCACCACCTGCGGATGATCATAGTCTCCGCCGACGATCACCAGCCGGGCGGCATCCACGACGGCGATCGAGAAGACGCCCTGGTTCAGGCCGGTGACGAGCGGCGTCTCGGAGGCGGTCCACGTCTTGCCGGAATCGGCGGTGTGGAAGACGCGTGATGCGTTTTCGGTCACGAACCACGCCTGCCAGTTTTCCTTTTTCCCTTTCTCCTCAGCATACGTTGCGATGCAGGTTCCAGAGGCCGGCGAGCCTTCACCGTTCTTTGCCGGAGGCATCGCGTACGACTGAAGCGGCGTCCAGTGCGCGCCGCCGTCGGACGTTGTCAGCAGCTCGGGCTTGCCGTCCAATGGGTCGCCGACCACGATGCCGTGCGTCCCGTCCCAGAAGGCCATGCAATCGAGGAACGCCTTCGGGTTCTGCTCGGTGTATTCCAGCAACCAGTTCTTGCCCGCATCCGTCGTCTTGTAAATGCGCGACTCGTTGCCCTTTCCGATCGACAGCAGGTAAGCGGTCTCGCCGTCGATGGCGTACACTTGGCGGAAGTCGAGCTTCTCGGCCCCGGCGACCGTCCCGGCCTGCCACGTCTCGCCGCCGTCTGTGGTACGAACGAATGTCCCGCCCGTGCCGCTGACCCAAACGACGTTACCGTTGACGATGCTCAATCCGAGCAGGCTAGCGTCGGTGTTCGATTTCTGCGGGTGCCACTGGGCGAAAGCGGGCAATGCAAATAACGGGAGAACCAAAAACATCCTTTTCAATTGCACCAGGAGTCGCTCCTGACTCGCTTCGACGTGCTTACCCTCACATCGTTAGCTGTCGAGAGTAGATTCACAAGTGACAAAGCGTAAGCGCTACACGTTTTGTCCGCCAAGGTTCGATTCCTTCCGCGCTCGCCATTCTTCTCAATGATTCACCGCGAAAAATGCCCTGTCAGAGGGTTCTTAGTATTAGTACTAGATATTTACGTTCTCCCCCCATTAGTTTTTACTTGCTTTTGTATTTACTCTTGCGTATCGTACCCGACCTATAGTGAGGGCCACTGGAAACAACCGCCTTGGCGGCCGTCCGAATCGCTTTGCGAAGGGGGTATACAGTCCATGCGAATGAAAACCGGAGAGCGGTGGCATTGCACGAATCCTAATTGTCAATGCGCGGTTCTCGTGGAATCGCGCGGCGCAGTCGAAGGCCAAAACCCTCGCTGCACCTGCGGCAGCCCTATGAAGAAGCAATATTCGGCGCCAGGTTTTCAATACCTGGATTTTCTTCGCTTCCCGGAGCCTGCTCTTACCCGCACGGAATCCTCCGAGGAGTAAGTCATGCCCGGGGCTGCGCTGCATCACTTTGCGAAAGAGCGTCCGCCGAAACCGTTGGTGGTGCGCGCCGGTCTCGGGCGGACTTTTGGCAGCCTCGCCGGCTTTCTTGCCCTGCTCTTCCTTTCCGCGGGAATCTATTTGCTGGTAGACGCGTTCGCTCACCCGGTTGACGCGCAAGCTGCCGCTTTGATTGTCGCAGCGCTTGCTATAGCTCTCGCAAGCCTGCTGTTTTTCTATCTCTTCAAGCCCCGGCGCGTTTGGGAGAGGCGCTCACCCTTAACCACTAATGATCCGCTTCTTCCTCACGATGCCCCTTCGTCATCTGTCACCACTCGCAGCCAGGATGTGCGCAAGGACTTGGTTTATCAGCGCTCCTATGTAGACCGTTCCCGGATTCGGCCCTGAACGGCGGTCCCTTCAAGCGCGCGCAATTGCAGGGAAGTAGCGTTCTTCCAAAATGATCCGATGGTGAATTTGATGTCCAGCGGTCATAAAGCCGATGGCGCGCACCGTCACTTCCTTCTGGCTGGCCACGCCGCGTCTCGACCATGCCTCTTCATCGAAGGAACGGAACAGCCCGATGCTGGCGCTGCGCACCGCCCCAAACTCTTCTGTGAGATCCGCAAGCGTCCGATTGGCAAATCCGCCGTTCTTCACAAAGTCATCCTGTTCGAAACCCGGCAGGGGCGTCTGATCTCCTCTTCCAATCCGCAACGCCCGGTATGTGAAAATGCGTTCCCCATCCGTAATGTGTCCGAGGACTTCCTTCACGGTCCATTTTCCCGGCGCGTATCGAAAATTGCCGTCGCGCTCCGTGTGTCCGGAAAGCAGTTGCAGCATTCCCAGTCGCTGAGATTCGAGAACACCAAGAAGGTCTGATCCGGGTACCTTGGAGATGTATCCTGCGTAATACTCTGCATATTCCGTAGCTTCCGGTCTCTTCATAAGAAAAACTCCTTGCCACAAGGGGGTACTTATAGTGTTGCCCGGTACTGTGTGCATGGCAATCGCCGAGAAAACACAACGAACAGCCAATTTGGAAGTGCGGTTGCCCCTCCGAACACGGACTGAGGACAGGCCGCGAACTCTCTCTTCGCCAAAACTTCCTGGCCGCTTCCAGTTTTCTGCCGCTTATTGCAAGATAGCGCGTGCCCATCATGACCGCCACCGATCGCAAGACCATGCGCGTTGCGTTCCAGGGAGAGCCCGGCGCGTTCAGTGAGGCTGCCGCAATTCAGCTCCTCGGCGAAGCCATCACGACTGTGCCCCGCCCCACCTTTGAGGCTGCGTTCCGTGCCATCGACGAAGGCGCCGCGGATGCCACTCTCGCTCCCGTGGAAAATTCATTGGCAGGGTCCGTAGTGCGCGTGTTCGATCTTCTTCTGGAAAGCCGCCTGGCGATCGTTGCAGAAACGATTTTGCCTATCGAAATGCAGCTTATCGCGCTGCCGGGTGCCTCGCTGGAAGACATCCGTTCCGCGGCCTCGCATCCCATGGCCTTGGCGCAGTGCGAACGCTTTTTTGCCGCACACCCGCAATGGAAGCGCGTTCCCGCAGAAGACACTGCCGGTAGCGTCCGCGAAGTCCTGGCTCGCGGAGATAAGTCCTGTGCGGCAATCGCCGGGCGCCGCGCCGCCGCGCACTACCACGGCGTGATTCTGGCTGAGGGCATTCAAGACAACGCGGAAAACTTTACTCGCTTCGTTCTTCTCGTGCCGCAGAGAGACGCCGCGTCGTGCTTTTCGATAGAAGCCCGCAAGACCTCTCTCGCTATGCGCCTCGCGCACCGCCCGGGTGCCCTCCTCGCTTCGCTCGAGCCATTCGCAAAGCACGGTGTGAATCTGCTCAAGATCGAGAGCCGCCCAATCCACGGCCGGCCCTGGGAGTATCAATTCTTCATTGACCTGGAAGCAGAGGATGCCGCCAACCTAGACGACGCTCTCGCCGAGGTCCGCAAAGCCACCAGCGAACTTCGCGTTCTCGGCCGCTACGCAGCCGCATCGCGATAAGCCCGCTTTGTTACGGGCATCTCACAAATGAAAAAGGCCGGCATCACTGCCGGCCCTTCATCTCTTGCCTAGTTCCTTCAGCAGTAGCTGCACTCGGCATCGCCCATACCGCCGCCAGTGATGTCATCTCGCATTCGACGCAAACGTCGGCCCAGCCGTTCTGCAAGCTGGTGCCGCGCGCGCCACAACCGCGCCTTCAGCGTATTTTCCGTGACCCCAAGCTTCTTCGCCGCTTCCCCCGTCGAGTAGCCCTGCACCTCGCGCAGAACGAACGCCGTGCGCAGCAGCGGCGAGAGCTGGTCGAGATTCTCGCTGAGCATTTCGCGAATCTCCGTGTTCGCGAAGACTTGCTCCGGAGTCGGCCCGTCATCCGCGAACCGCTCCGTCGCCGGCAGTTCCTCGTCGCGTGGCGGCTCATCGAGAGAAATCGCCGGCCGCGCCTTCGCGCTTCGCCGCCGCATCAGCGCCGCGTTGATCACGATGCGTGTCAGCCAAGTTGAAAATTGTGACCGGCCCTCGAAGCGCTTCAAGTTGCGGTAAGCGGAGAGCAGCCCGTCCTGCAACGCGTCTTCCGCATCCTCCGTGTTCCCCAGCACACGCAGAGCGGTCTGGAACAGCGGACGCTGATAGCGGCGGAAGAGCGTTTCCACCGCTTCGTGATCCCCGCGCTGTCCCGCGCGAATCAGCTTTTCCTCGCTGCCTTGTATCCCCACAGCCACTTGAGTTGCCATCGTGTCCCCCAGTTCGAGCAAAATCAATTTGACGTTTCACAGCGAAAAAACTCTTTTTCAGTGCACTGCCACGGCTCCGCCTCGCACCTTCGGCTTTCTCAACAGCAGCAGAACAGGAATCACCGCGAAAAACACGATCCCCAGCATTTTGAAATCGTCCAGAAAAGACAGCATCGCCGCCTGCCGCTCGATCGTGCCGTAAACGAATCCGTGAGCCTGCGCGCTTGCATTCGCCGCCGTCGAGCCCGCCGCAATCAGCTTCGTCTGGATGCCGTGCAGCGTGTTGTGATACGCCGCGCTCAATTCATTGGCTTTTTCGGTTAAGCGCGCCATGTGAAATTGCGTCCGCCGGTCCAGCATCGTTGTCACCGTGGCGATCCCCACGCTCGCGCCAATATTCCGCGCCAGGTTGATGATCCCCGTGCCCATGTTCGTTTTTTCCCTGGGCACGTACGCGAATGCCGCCACGTTGATCGGGATAAACAGAAACGCCAGCCCGAAGCTTTGCAGCATGCGCGCCTCAACCGCGTGCCGGTAATCCAGCCCCAGGTCCCAGCCCGCCATCACGAACAACGCCAACGACGAGACTACGCAGCCGAAGGTCACCAAAATCCGCGCGTCTAGCTTCGACACCAGGAAACCCACCACTGGCATCATGCACATCAGTACCGCTCCACCAGGGGAGAGCGCCATCCCCGCCAGTTGCGCGGTGTAGCCCAGCAGTTGCTGCAGCAGTTGCGGAATCAGCACGGTGCTGGCGTACAGCACAAAGCCCAGGAAAAACATCGCCAGCGTGGCAATCGCGAAGTTGCGGTCCTTCAGCATTTTCAAGTCGACCACTGGTTCCTTCTCGCGCAGCTCCCAAATGATTCCCGCCACCAGTCCCACAAGCATCAACGCGAAAAATGCGCGAATGAAATTCGACGAAAACCAGTCTTCACGCTGTCCCTTATCCAGGATGATTTGCATGCTCCCCAGGCCCAAACTGATTAGCCCGATTCCGATGTAGTCGATTCGGAATCCCGCTTTCAGATTCGACTTCTTCATGTACGGCGGATCGCTGACCAAAAAGTTTGTAAGCAACAAAGACAGGATCCCCACCGGCACATTGATGTAGAAAATCCATCTCCACGAAAAATTGTCCGTGATCCATCCGCCCAGCCACGGACCGATCGTTGGCGCAACGACAACCGCCAGGCCGTACACCGCGAACGCCATGCCGCGCTTCTCCAGCGGAAACGTGTCGTTCAAAATCGCCTGCTCGCTCGGCTGCAAGCCGCCGCCGCCCGCTCCTTGCAGAATCCGGAACAGCACCAGCACGCCCAGGCTCGGAGCGAGTCCGCACAGGAACGAACTCAGCGTGAACAGCGCCACACAGCTCATGTAAAAACGTTTCCGCCCTATGAGTCCTGAAAACCAGCCGGAAAGCGGCAGCACAATTGCGTTCGAAACCAGATAGGACGTCAGCACCCACGTCGACTCATCCGAGCCCGCCGAAAGATTGCCCGCAATGTGCGGCAGCGCGACGTTGGCGATCGAGGTGTCCAGCACCTCCATGAACGTCGCCAGCGTGACCGTAACGGCGATCACCCAGGGATTGATCGTCCCGTCCGGTCTCCTCAGCTTGGCTAGAATGTTTCTCATCGCGTCGCGCGTTCCCGTCCCCTGCAATCTCTACGTAAAACCGCTTCGATCCCTTTCTTCATTCCCGATCAATTCGTGACCACCGTCGCGTCCACGTTCATTCCGGGGCGCAAAACTGCCTTTCCCGAAGGAATGGGATCCAGCACAATCTTCACCGGAATGCGTTGCACGACTTTGACGAAATTTCCCGTCGCATTTTCCGGCGGCAGCAGGCTCAGCACCGATCCCGTCGCACCGGCGATCGAGTCCACGTGCCCGCTGAACGTTTTTCCGTAAGTATCTACTTTCACTTCGGCCTTTTGTCCCGGCTTCATGTTCCTTAGCTGCGTTTCCTTGAAGTTCGCCGTCACCCACACGTTTTGCAGCGGCACCACGACCAGCAGCCCCTGTCCCGCCTGAACAATCTGCCCGGTCTCCACCTGCTTGTGTGTGGCAACGCCGTCCACCGGAGCGATGATCTCCGCATAGCTCAGGTTCAACGTGGCTGCTTCCAGCGCGGCGCGCGCCTGCTCCACTTTGGCAATCTTCGCCTGCGCGTCCGCCGCTCTCATGCTCACTTGCTTGACGTTCGCGTGTGCCGAAACTACATCGGCCTTCGCTTGCTCGACGCGCGCGTTGGCTGCCTCTAGCTGCGCCTTGGCCACGTCCACGCCGCGCCGCGCTTGCGCCAGTCTTTCCCGATCCGCCTTCAGCGCGCTCGCGGTGGCGTCCGCGTTCGCCTTTGCCGCGTCGTATTGCTGCTTCGAAATCTCTCCCTTTTCCATCAGCGGCAGATAACGCGCCAGGTCTGCCTTTCCCAGCTCCGCATTTGCCAAACTCTTTTCCACGTTCGCCTGCGCCCACGCCAAATCCGCCGTCTGCGCCTGTTCGTAGGTCGTCTGCGCGCGAACTGCGTCCGCCTTGACTGCCAGCAGTTGCGCATCCGCGCTGCTCGTTCCGCTCAATACGTTTTCCCGCGTGCGCGGCACGTCTACGCCCGCAGATTTTGCTTCGCTTTCCGCCAGCAGCAGTGCAGCTTTGGCTTGGTCAACCGCTGCTTGGTAGTCCCGTGGGTCGATCTTCACCAGAATCTGTCCCGCTCTCACCGGCTGGTTGTCTTCCACCAGCACCTGCTCCACGCGCCCATAAACCTTCGAAGCGATCGGCGTAATGTGCCCATCCACCTGCGCATCGTCGGTTGACTCACGGTTGTGGTAGTAGAGGAACAACCCGGCGACCGCCGCCAGGACGACTGCTCCTGCTCCAAAAACGAGCCGTTTTGTTCTCGGGTTAGCCAGCCCTTTCGGAGCTTCCTCTTCCAAAGAAAGCTCCTCCGTCATCTTTGGCAGCTTCGTTGCGTTTTCCAGCCCGACTTCGATTTCGACACTCATCGTCTCCCCCACTCACTTCGCGTAAACCTTTTCCATTTGTCCGATCGACCGCGCAAAATCCGCTCGCGCTTGATTGAACCGGTAAAGCGCAACGATCTGATTGTCGTTCGCGCGCGACAGCGAATCCTGCGCCTGAATCACTTCGATGTTGTTTGCGACGCCGGCTTTGAACCGGTCCCGCGCTTGATCCACTTCTTCTTTGGAAAGCTGCACGCCGAGATTCGCCACTTGCACTTCGTTACGCGCCGATTCCAGGTTCAGCAGCGCGGTCTTCACGTCCAGCGCGATCTGGTTCCGCAAATCCGCCTGCTGCTCTGCCAGCTTGCGAATCTCCAGGTCCGCGCTCACCACCTGCGCGTGAATCCGCCCGCCGGTAAACAGCGGAAGGTTTACGCTTGCCTGGTAGGTGTACGTCGGGAGCGTTGTGTTCCCCGACGAGCCGACGTACGCATAATCTCCATCAAACCGCACCGAAGGCAGCCGCGAATCCTGCGCCGCTCTCTTTTGGTTTTCCGCCGCCTTGACCTGTGACGTGAGTGCCTTCCATTCCTGTCGACCTGCCAGGGCGGCATCGATGCTGGCGTCTACTTCGGGTTGCGGCGTATCAAAGAAGCTGAGCGAATCCGCCAGTTCGATCTTCTGCCGCGGATCGAGGTTCAACAGCCGGCTCAGCCCGTACAGCGAGGTCTCCCTCTCGTTTTCTGCTTCGAGCAGCCGCTGCTTCTCGTTTTGCAGCTCGACGTTCGCGCGCAGCGTGTCGATTCCCGTGCCCACGCCCTCTTTCTGCAGGTCAGCGGCTTGATCGTAGAGCGCTTGCGCCAGCTCCACGCGCGACTGCGAAGCTTGCACATTGGCCACGGCCCGCAGCGTTCCGATGTACTGCGAAACCGTTAGCAAAATCACCTGCTCGCGAGTCGAAAGGCTGTTGGCCTTGCTCGCGTTGGCCGTGTTTCGCGCCGCCTGGTACCGCTGCCACAGCGTCAAATCAAAGACCGGCGCACTCACGCTTGGGCCAGCCGAAAAAATCTGATACGGCCCTAGCGACTTCGGAAATCCTGGGAACGGCGTTTGGCCACCGAACTGCGCCCGCAGGTTCACTTTCTGCGCTTCGTCGGAAATCCTGGCATTCACTTGCGGCAGCAGGTCTGCCCGCGCAATGTTCTTCTCTTGTTCACTTTGCGCCGCTGTCAAAATTGCAATTTGCGCGGTGGGGTTTTGTTTGAGTGCCAGTCCCACTGCCTGATCCAGCGTCAGCCGCAGAGCAGGAGCAGGCGAACTCTCTGAAACTGCCTGGGCATTGGCTGCTCCCTGCGCTCGTACTTGCGACGCGTGCATCAACAAGCTGAATAGCGCCACATAAAACACGATGTGCGAGCCCTTGCTCCGCTCTTTCCGCGTGCGGCCCTTTTCCTCACTCTCTTGGCTCACGACTTCGCGCACGATCGCCTGATTCATGCAGCCTTCTGCGACCAACGCACCGCCTTGGCGGTGAATCTCCTTCAACAACATCTTTCCCGCGGAGTCGATAAAGCTCACCCCGCAAAGATCCACGAATAGCTTTTCCCGCGGGGTAGCCCCATGGATTTCTCGCCAACAATGTTCGAGAGTGCCAACCAGCGGCCCCGCCAGACGTCCTTCGACGCTTAGGACTGTTTTACCGCGCTTCTTCTCTGTCGTGATTCTCAGCATGGATCCTGTCTCGTTCCCCATGGCTAGCAGCATGATCCTCTCCATCTAAGGTAAATTTTCGTTAAACTGGAAGTAATAGAAAATAAAGCGCTTGACCTACAATTTATTGGTTGAGGCAGCCAAAGATTGACTATATATGGTCAAATGACCTAATACTGGAAGTCGATTAGTGCCATTATATGGGCCTATCCATAGCCGCTAATTTTCAGCTCCGTGCCGTAATGTTGGCATCTGGCTGATGGCGTTTCTGTCCCTTATGTCCACGAAGGAATCCACTCTCAACCCTAGCGGCAGGGACTGGCCGGAACCCAATTCCACCAGTGTTTCCAGGATCTTGGTGTCAACATGTTCGGAAGGCTCGTCGGTCCGAACGTTCTTCTTGCCGAGAATCCGGCCAACGCGAATCACGCGCCCCCAGAACTTGTGGGTTCCGTAAGCCTCTGCGGTTACATACGCGCGCTGGCCGACCTGCAACTTCGAGACGTCGCTCTCGTCGACGTCCAGCCTGACCCTCAACACAGCATCATCGGCCATGGTAATCACTGGCGAATCGAACTGCGTCGAAACGCTCTCGCCGGTGTGTCTGAGCTTTCGCAAAACCACGCCATTGATGGGCGCGCGGATGTAGCTCTTTTTCAGATAGGCGCAGGCTTCGGCAAGCTGCGCCTTGGCTGTAGCCACCTCTGCCTCCGCATGGGCGCGATCCTCCTCGCGAGCGACCGCGTCGACTAGCGCAAAGTGCTGCGCCGCTTGCTCGTGCTGCGCTTGCGCCACCTGGTATGCGCGTTCGTACCGGTCCGCTTCGTCGCGCGAGATCACGTTGCGATCTGCCAGTCCGCGCCGCCTCTGCGCCTCGTTCTTCGCGTTGTTGAGCACGGCTTCTGCCGCCTGCAAGGACGCTTCCGCCTCCCGCCGTTCTTCGGTGCGCGAGCCGTTCACGGTCCTGCGCAATTCAGCCTCGCGTTGCTCCACCACAGCTCTGGCTTCATTTACGCGGGCCCGGTAGTCGTCATTCTCGATCTCTGCCAGCACTTGGCCGCGCTCCACCCGGTCTCCTTCCTCCACATTCACCGTCTTCAGCCGTCCGCTCAACTCAGAGCTAACACGGACCTCCTCAGACACCGCTTCTACGCGGCCCGGGGCGGCAATGAGGGTTGGACCAATTGCGTTTTCCGAGTGCGTACCTTTTGACGCCACAGCCTCCTGGCCGCGGCTTCGCAAAAGTCCGCCCGTTGCAAGCAGCGTTGCAAATCCCACCGCGACGAACACATAGTTGATTCTCTTCATGGCCTTGCCCCTTTCCCCTAAATCGAAAACTCGCGAGAAACGCTCAGTGGCGCTGCAGGCGCTTCAAAGAATGCCCGCCCTCTTTCTGCACTTTTCTCTTCCCGAAGGATTCGTCCGTCTTCGAGATGGATGATGCGATCGCCGAAAGACAAGACGCGCGGATCGTGTGTCACCATCACCACCGCGCGGGCGTGAGCGCGCGCCAGCCTGTGCAACAGCTCAATCACAGTTCGCCCGCTCGTCGAGTCGAGCGCCGCCGTCGGTTCATCCGCTAGCAGAATCGGCGGATCGCCCGCCAGCGCACGCGCGATCGCCACTCGCTGCTTTTGCCCACCGCTCAAGTCTCCCGGAAACGATCGGGCCTTCTCCGCCAGTCCAACCTCTTCCAGCAATCCTTCCACGCGTTTCCTTGCAGCCCCTCCCCGTACGCCGCGCACGTCCAGCGACAGCGCCACGTTTTCCACCGCCGTCAGCGTGGGAAACAGGTTGAATCCCTGAAAAACAAAGCCAATCGCCTCCCGGCGAATGCGCGGCAGTTCGCTCTCCGCCAGTGCACCCACGTCCTCGCCCAGCACTTCCAGCGTTCCGCTGCTGGCCCGCAAAATGCACCCCAATATGGAAAGCAAAGTAGTTTTCCCGCTTCCCGACGGTCCCATCAACAAAGTGAGTTCTCCCGCGCGCACTTCCAGATCGACGCCGTCTAGCGCCCGCAATTCTGTCGTTCCCTCGCGATACACCTTGCTCAGCCCCTTGGCTCGAATAACCACTGCGGCGTCTTTCTGCCTCATAGTCATTCCTCTTTCCAATTTCCATTTTCCAATTTCAATTTCTATCCCCGAAAAACCATGGCGGGATCGATCCTCGTCACCTTGTTAATCGAAACCAGCGCCGCCGTGATGCACATCACCACTGCCAGCACGAGCATTCCCGCGCTCATCGACCACGGCATCAAAATCACTGCGCCGCCTTTTTCGCTCGCTGCCACAATGAAGTGCGCGACAATCATTGCCAGCCCGTACCCGAGCACACCGCTCCACACTGCTTGTTCAATCAACACGCGGTACAGATATTGATTCGTCGCGCCCATAGCCTTCAGCGTTCCGTATTCCCGGATGTGGTCCATCGTCGCCGCATAAATCGTTTGCGCCACCACCGCCACGCCGACGATCAGCCCCATCAGCGCCGCCGTCAGCACTGCTAATCCTGCGCCAGTCGTGAACATCCAATAAAACCGCGTTTTCCGGCTAAACTCTGCTGTCGTGTCTACGTCCACGTCCGTCAGGCGCTGTTTCAATCTTTCTTTCAATTCCTTAGGAGCGACGCCGGCGGCCGCCTTCACCAGAATGTAGGCCGTGCTGTCCTCGCGCGACGCCGGATTGGTGTAGTCCAGCGAACTCTTGAATGTCGCGTAGACAAACGGCGACGTCGTAAACGACCGGATCCCTCTCGTGAATCCCACGACGCGCGCCCGGTGGTCTCCGATTTCCACGCGGTCGCCGATCTTTTCCACTCCCAGCTTTTCCCGGTACAACTCATCCACGAGAACGGAATCTTCCTGCTTCAGGTCCGCAGTGCTTCCTTGCGCCACGTTCCACGGCTCGCCCAGCCCGCTCCCCGGATGAAATCCGATCACCTGGACGTTTTCGACACGCCCATCCGGCCGCTTCCAGCGCCCAAACGCCTGCATGTACTTCTCGGCTCGCGCCACGCCCGGCGTCGACAGCACTTGATAGAACTTCCGTTCCGAGAAGTTGCGACCGGTATCGAAATATCCCACTCCATGAAAAACCACCCACAAATCCGCGTTCGAATGGTCGATGTTGTTCGAAGTCGTCGTCGTAAATCCCAGGAACAGCCCGAACTGGATGATGATGAGCACCAGCGCGAACACGATGCCGGTCAGCGTGACCGCGAACCGCACTCTGTCGTGGAACAGATTCCGTCTTGCCAGTAGCCCCATGGCCTTTGCTCCTACTCTGGATGACGCACGAAAACGTAGAAAGTTACACCGCTCACTAAATGAACATCGTTAATATTCAGCGAAAAAAATAATCATTCCTGCGCGCGCAATCCGCGCTGGGTTCACGCAAATCTCAACTAGCGCCATCGCTCTTGCGCCCCGAGACCCGCGACCAGCGTATCTACCGTAGAATGAATCACTTTCTCCCTACCCGCCCACGGGAAAGTCTGGTGGGTGATCAACAAGGAGGTAATGCCGTGCACGCCCGCCCACAACGTTTGGGCGGCCAATTCCACGTTTGTAGCCTTAACTTTCCAGGCGTTGATGCAATCTCTAATTCCCCGAATCAGAAACGCGAACGCCTGCATCCCTGGTGAATCCTCCCGATGATGCTTGTCGTGATCGAACCCCTCGGGGAACGGCATCATGAACGTGGCCCTATAGTGATGAGGGTTTTCCAGACCAAACTCGATGTAGGCAATGAGCCCTCTCTTGAGCCGCTCCACGGGATCTCCCGGCTGCTCCATGATCTTGCTCAGCCCGAGCACCAGGCGCGAAAACGTTTCCTTGCAAACCTGATCGAGCAGGTCGGCCTTATCTTTGAAATAGATATAGATTGTCGTCGGCGAGTACTCGATTTTGTCTGCGATGCGCCGCATGGACACGTTTTCGTAGCCATCGCGCACAAACAACTCGCTCGCGGCGTCCAGGATCTCCTGCCGCAAGTACTTCCGCTGCCGTGCCCTGCGCTCTTTGACGCCCACGGGGATCGGCCCTCTCTCACTTACTTAACGTCGTTAATGATAGTCCTGGACTACTGGGTCTGTCAAGCCCTCCTTTTCCGGATCCTGACCGGCTGGCGCGCCACTCTCCAAAATGCTTTCCTTGTCTAATTCTACAGATTTGGGGGCGGTAAGGATCTGAGGATTAAGACTTGACTTTGATGAAGTTTCCGATATCGTTTAGTGCCAACTTGTGGATGGAGCCTCTCCCGACGCCGCCCAGAACAGGCTGCGAATTGCTCCCAATTCCGCCAATGCCTCATTTAGCGAAGACCTCGCGTCTCACGCTTTGGTCTGAGTGCCGCTCTTCAGCTCGTTGCGTGTAGGTCCAGACAATGAGCTGCAAAGACTGGCAGACAAGTCATCGCAACAGGAGGGCATGATGTTCAGACGACTCGGTTTTGTTTTGGTTGCAATGGTTCTAACTGCGGGAGCTGTCGTCGGCAAAGAAAAGACGTATTCCTGGTCAAGCGATCCAACAATCTTGGAATTACCAGATGCGCCAGTAGGGCAGGTGGCTCCTCTAATCTCCTGGTTCAACTTAGACAAAGGTCAGCTGTATCAATCTTACACATTGGACTTGATCGCCGCTACCATGGGTCGATGCTACGGGTATACTTCTATTCCCGAACTAAAGGGCACGAAACTCGTTCATGCTTGTAAGGCCCAGTTCGATTCCGAAGGCCAAGTCGTTCGTGCGAATGGGCAACCCGTGCAGGAAATCGCGAACTTTCCCGGTCCTGATGACTACGTTGTCATTCACATTCTCACCTGGAAGACGCTTGATGCTGGCAAGCATGTCCAGGGTGTTGATAAACAAAATTGGTATGTGTTTCATGCCGATGACCCCGACTGGGACGATGCGGCCTTTGCCTCCAACAATAGGGTCTTTGGCAAAAAGAAAATCTATTTCCTGTACGTTCATTTCAACAGAAATTCGGACGCCCTTTACACGGTCCGCTATGATCTCAAAGCGAAGTCAAAGATGCCCGCCTACCTAGATCATTTCGTAGGGATTGGTCAATTGTTCGGAATCGGGTCTGCACCAGGTGCAGGAGTGACGGAGGCAAAAATCCAAAACGTGTGGGGCGCTCACGGATTTGGGATTGACTATGTTCCCTCCGACGTAACGCTCACTCCTCAAGTCGACCCAAAGGACGTGGGTAGCTCCTCAGTTCAACTGGACCCCAAGACATTCGACAATGAAGGCCGCTATCATGTCGACTTCAGTGTGGGAGTTGCGATAAAACAGATTCGCAACATCTCGTACACGAGTTCCTCCAATACCCTAGTGCCAACCAGCATCGATAAGAACAGTATCTTCGCTTTTGTGAACTATTATCCCAAGCCGTTTGACATCAAGAGTTCGGGACTTAGCAAGTATCCGCATGTCGTCGCTGGATTCGGCATTGTTAGCAAGCCGCTTCAAAAGGCTTTCATAGGTGCCGGGTTTGGCCCGATCTTTGCGAATTTTTACGCTGGAGTTCTACTGAACACAAAGAGACTGCCAGTTCAGAGCGGTTGCGGCCATACGCCGACTGCGGCGGAGGCCGCGGGAACGTTGACCAACAAGACGTGCCCCGAATTCGGGTTTGGGCTCAATGTCCAAGTGGGATCCGTTCTTGACGCTCTCAAGTCCAAGAAGTAACGTCGACGTCGGTCTGCGAAAGAGCCGCCCTGAATGAGAGAGAAAGAACGTGGCCTCGCTTAACATCGCTCCCATCAAGCAAGAAGACGAGAGATGGTGTTGGGTCACGGTTGCGTCAATGGTGTCAGCTTACTACGCTCAGGCTGTCGGTGGAGAAGCGAAGCGCCCCTGCGAGATTGCGAGCCTTGTTCTCTCTCAGAAATGCTGCGATTACACTCCGCCCGATCCGCCGCCCGCTATGTGCCGCAAGCCAGGCTTTGTCCAAGACGCTCTGGCCATGATCGATCACCTGGCGGGTAAAACGGAGCCGTCCAACTCATTCGACATTATTGTCCAGGAGATCGCCGCACGCCGACCGTTGTGCTCGTCTTTCCAGTTCTTTGCCGGTCCTCTTCACTATTTGCTGGTTGTGGGATTCGACGTGGCCGGCCAGGTGGTTTCCTTTGTTGATCCCGCTGACGGACGTCTGCATCAAACTCCACACTCCGATTTTGTCCAGAACACCACCGGACACTGGACCGGATGGATCTTCACGAGGTGATTCGTGGCATTAAGGAATCGAGCTGTCCCTGAGGAAGTCACTAAAGTAATCGATCGCTGGAAAAACGTGCAAGGTCAGGACCAAGTTCGGCGGGCTGATTCAGCTTGCTCACACCTACCTGCATCGTATCCCGCTTACTATTTGGGGCTCCTTGCGGTTGTTTCAGGGGAAAACGCGAGCAATGCAGTCTTCGTTGGATGGAGGAATTTCGTCCCTTCTTCAAAAGGTGACCTCCATGTTACGGTGCACGCACTGACGAACACGCACTTTATGATTTCTCGACATCGATCCTTCTCGAAAAATGAGGTCGAATGCAGTGTGCTGAACAAGCTCTCTCAGCCCAGAGCGCACAAAGGGAGACGTTTTGAACTAAGGGCGTTGAACATCCCTCCGCTCGTCAATCTGGCGATTTGGCTGAAGTCCGAGGATGGCGGCGTTGATTTGCTTATTCCGGTGGATGCGTGCGTCAAAGCCCTGGTCCCTGCAGAGACTTATAAGGCCGATGAATTCTTTTCTCGACTGCTGAAACCCGCACGAGATTTGATGGAATTCCAACTGCACAGCCCCGGTTCCACCACAAAGACATCTCATCGACGTCGTGGTGGGACTGAGGAAGCAAAAGTACTGGCCAAGCCCTCTAGCCACAAGGCGAAAGATTCTCGCCCAAATAGGAGTAAATCTGCGAAAGGGCTAGATCCGGCCAAGCCGCGAAAAACTCCGAAATGATCCAAGGAGAGGATGAACCTACCGCTTTACCGCGATGGCCTGCAATTCGAAGTGGCCGCCGATCAGCAGCGCGCCTGCCCCGATGAACTCGCGCGCGGGATAATCCTTGGTCGTGAAATAACTTGCGTAAATCGGATTGAACTTCTGGAAGAGGGACAAGTCGGTGCACGCAATCTGCACATAGACGAGATCGTCCATAGTCATTCCCGCCTGCGCCAGCACTTCTTTCTCGCCGTCCAGCAGGAACTTGATTTCGTCCTCAATCTTTTCAGGAACTTTGCCGGTCTTCGGATCAACGCCGATTCTGCCGGCTAGATACAGCGTGTTCCCCGAAAGGATCCCGTCGCTAAATGGCGCCGATACCGGCCCGCCCGCGAGCTTGATCACCTTTCTCGTCGGTTGTATGGTCACCTGCGAAGACATCCCCCTAGCCGTCAGAATTCCTCCCACCAACAGCGCCACCGCCACAAATCCCATTCGCCGATTCATTCCCCGCCTCCTTGATTGAAATTCGATTCAAATCCAAATTGCCTGCGCCGCGCGAGTGTATTACCCAACGACTATTTCGGCAAGGCGAACGCGCGGAACATCTTTCAACTCAAATAGAAGTTGAAGAGGGATTTCTCCGCCGTCGGGCTGCGGAAGACCGCAGCCTGAGGGTCGAAATGACAAACCGGCGCGACCAGGACATAGTCCAACTTCATTGAAGTTGGATTTCCGGAATTCAGGTTATTTCTTCTTCAGCTCTGCGGTCCAGTTGGTGATGACGTTCAGGGGCAGCGAGCTCGTGTCCGGCGCAGCGCTCCCGATAAAACGCTGGCCGTCTTTTGGATCAACGTCGTAAATGGTATGCACCAGGCCTGAGAGGAACGGAGATCGGAACAGCGGCTGGACTTTCTCAATCGTGATGCTTTCCTCAGTTTCTCGCACTGATGCAGCCATAAGATTACCTTCGAGCGTGACAAAATAGAGTTCCTTTCCGTCTTCTCGCCAGAGTGCCGGCGGGACTATTCCACCTGTGCTGACTTGCCACTTGCCGGTTCCTCCGGGAAACGTGCTCACGTAGATTTCGCCGGGCCCTGATTCGGCCGACATGTAAGCAATCCACTTTCCGTTGGGAGAGACTCGGCCACCGGCGTGGTCAAACGCGGCATTAGGAAACAGGGGAAACGGCTTTCGATCACCAAACATAGGCACAACCCATATTCGCTGCGAGCCTAACTTGCCGCGATCAATGACCAGATATTTTCCGTCGCGCGTCCAGTCCGCAGGGTGATCGATGTTCCCGGAAGAAAGCAGCAGCTCGCGCGCTTCACTTCCATCGGCGCGCTTCTGATAGAGCTCAGTGTTGTCCGTGCCAGCTCTCTGCACCGAGTACGCTATTTTTTCCCCGTCCGGCGACCAGGCAACAAACCAGATGTTCTCGCTGAAAGTGAGCCGCGTCCGAGTGCCGGTCTTGAGATCATAAACAGCAAGATCCGGCGTGGGTGCTCCTTCAACACTCGAAACTGCAGCACGCGTCCGGTCGGGCGACAAGCGCAAATCCTGCAGTTGTCCCGGAATTGGCGCGGCCCCCAAGCTATGTCCGTTTCGGTCCACCCACGCAATTGGGTATTTCACCTCGCCCGGGTTCTGAAAGACCAGAACACCGTTTTCGGACGCTGACGCCATGACTCCCCAGTTCCCAACTTCTCGAAGCACTGGAGCGATTGGTCTCGGGTCTCCTCTTGCCTCTAACCGGTCTGCGTCGAACTCTTGGGCCATAAGGCTCCCATCGCGAAAATAAAGCAGTTCGCCAGAGGAGTAGAAGGCGCTGGCGTTCGTGCGAAGGATTAACTTGGGACTCCCACCGTCGATGCTCGCGGCGTAGATTCCGGAATTTCCCTCCTTGCTGCTCTCGTGGGATGCTGCCAAGTAGAGGAAATGTTTCCCGTCGGGCAGAAAATGAGGCCAGCGATGCGTCGTGTGGTGAGATTTGTCCAGCGTCGTCACGGCAACTGGTTTGCCGCCTGAAGCGGGTACGCGATAAACCGCTTCATAGATATACGGGCTGAAAACGATAGTATCCCCGGCCCACGCCCCTCCCCTGGCATCGGTCGCTGGCGCTAAAGTCATGGGAGGGCCGCCCGCAATGTCCACACGCTTAAGTTGTTGATCGGCAAAAAAACCGATGGATTTTCCGTCCGAAGACCAGAAAGGAAACTTGCCGCCCTCTGTACCCGGCAACGGTTTGGCTGTCGTGCCGTCCATGGCGCGCAGGAATAGCATCTCTTTTCCTTCGGCAATCCCCACGAAGACAAGGTTGCTACCGTCCCGCGAAATTGCCGGAGCACCGGCCTGATCGCCAAGCGTAAGAACCGTCACGTTGGGCGGCTGCGCGAGCGTTGCACGGACCACCGGCCCGGAAGTTTCGCGGCCAGAGCGAAGTAGCAGAGCGAGGCCGCCGACGCCAACAAGTACCAAAGCTCCGAGAGCAAGAACCAGAGCTTGCGTTCTTTTCGATCGCCCACCGAACGCCGCCACGCCTTCCGCAGACGTTTGCGAAATCCAAGCCAGCTCATGTTTGATGTCGGCGGCGCTCTGCCATCTATCTTCCACATCCTTTGCCAGGCACTTTCTTATGACATGATCGAGCGCAAGGGGAGTCGTTGGCTTGATTGAGCTGATCGGGGCTGGTTCTTTTTCAAGAATTGCGGAAGTCACACTGAGTTGGGACTTGCCTTCAAAGGCGCGTGTGCCGGTCACCATCTCATAGAGCAGCGCGCCCAGAGAAAAAATGTCGCTGCGTCCGTCCACTTCCTTGCCTTCGACTTGCTCCGGGGACATGTACTGAAATGTGCCGACGATTGTTCCTTCTTGCGTCACCGGCGTCGTCTGCACTGCGGCCGTCAGCGTTGCACCGCTGACGCTACTCACTAAGGCCGCTGGCTTCGCTAAACCAAAGTCCAGAAGCTTCGCTCCTGTTGAAGTGAGCATGATGTTGCCGGGCTTCAAGTCGCGGTGCACCACTCCGTTGCGATGTGCTTTGTCCAGCGCATCCGCGACTTGTGCGCCGAATCTCAGCACTTGCTCGAGTGGCAGCGGGCCCTTCTCCAGGCGCTTCGCCAGCGTCTCGCCTTCGACGCACTCCATCACCAGATAGTCGGTTCCATCCTGCGAACCAATGTCATGCAGCGTGCAAATGTTGGGGTGATTCAAGCTGGAGATTGTCTTCGCTTCCCGTTCGAACCGTTGCTTCCGCGTCGCATCCTTGGCAACCTCCGCGGGCAGGATCTTGATAGCCACCGTGCGCTCGAGCCGCGTGTCCTTGGCGCGATAGACCTCCCCCATGCCGCCAGCGCCCAGCGGAGAGACGATTTCATATGGACCGAGTTTGCTTCCAAGGGCTAACATGAGATCCCTCGACAAGCTCGGGATTTCGCCTAGCGACTCCCGCTCGCCCATGCTGCGGCTCGCTTACGCCGCCAAAGCAGCTCAAGTTTGCTTCCCGTGGCGAGCATTATTTGCTCAGCTTGGCAGTCCAGTTGAGGAGGATGGACATGGGTTGTGTCTCCCCCTGCTTCACCGGCGTGTTGATTAAGAATCTTTGCCCGTCCCGGCTCACGTCATAAACGAATAGATCGGCACTCACGACTGGCTGACGCGGTGTTGCCTGGAACAGTGCCGTCGGCGTGCCGGCATCGAACTTCGCCCCAGCCATTACGGGCGCGGCCATTACTTTGCCATCCGAAGAAAGGTAGAACAGCTCTTTGCCGTCGCCGCGCCACCGCGGCTGCTCTCCTCCGCCCGTCGAAACCTGCCATTTCCCGCGGGCATCGGGGAACGAGGTTACAAAAATCTCCCATCTCCCCGTCTCATTCGACGCGTAGGCCACCCATTTTCCATCCGGCGAGAATTGGCCGTTCCGCACGACGGACGGAGATGCCCTCAAAAACAAACTGTCTTTCAATTCGGGGAAAGTGACAAACCCCAGCTCCGATGCCGTGCTGTACAGGATGTACTTTCCGTCCCGTGACCAGTCATTTGGAGCCGTACCCCCTTTGTCATGTTCCATAATGCGTTTTTCTTCTTGTGTACCATCCGCATTCTTCATGAACAAAACCTGCGTGACGAGTTGCCGGTTGGCGGTGTAGAGCAACCGCGAGCCATCGGGGCTCCACATAGGAGCCATGGTAAGCCCGGGGCCGAAGCTAAATCGTTTAGCCCTGTTGCGGTCCAGTTCATAAGTCCAAATGTCAATGTTGTTCTCGCTTCCTATCTCGGTCTTGTCTACTGCCACCGACTTTCCATTCGGAGCGATGGATACATTGCCATACACATCGGGCTTGCCCACGAGGCCCATCCCATTCCCCTTTCGGTCGAACCACAGAGGTTGCGAACGGGTAACCCCGGCGCCACTCTGAGCAGCCAGCATGCCGCTGTCGGATGCCGAAAACGCCGCCTGCTTGACCTGCGGCAGATACTGGATATCCGCCAGGATGGTGGCCGGTTCCCCGGTCAACGCGAATCCCTTCAGATCAAACCTTTGCGCGAGAAGGGTCTTATCCTTGTAGTACAGCAGGTAGCCCGGAGCGGCATAAGCGGCGTTGGCACTTCCTTCAATGACAAATCTTTTTTCTTTGGAATCCAAAGAACCCACGAAAATGGCATCCACGCCTTTCTGGCCTGCGAAATTGGCCGCCAGATACAGGTAGTGCTTGCCGTCCGGTAGAAACATGGGCCAGCGATGACTGGTTTCCCCTCGACTCCAATCGGGCTCGCTAATGGGGGCAGGCGTCCCGGCCGAAGCCTGAACCTTGTAAAGGCCTCCTCTCACCTGAGGCGTGAAAACTATTACACCGTCCTTATTCCACGTGCCTCCTCTTGCCATCGGCGCATCACACACCGTCTGAACCGGACCTCCCGATACTTCTAGTTTCTTTAGTTTCGCGTCAGCAAAGAACCCAAGCGATCGCCCGTCCGCCGACCAGAACGGGTAGGTGGCGCCCTCGGTTCCCGGGAGACTTCGCGCGGTTGGTGCACCCAATTCGTATATCCAGAGTGCATTCTTTCGAGCGGACTCCAGATAGGTCACGACTGCGACCGTGTGACCGTTGGGAGCTACGGCGATATCGCGCGCAGGGGATGAAAGCGGCGCAGGAAAATACATCGTTTGTTCTTGCGGTTTCGAGTTTCGCCACCAAAACGCTCCCACGACTAGCGCTATCGCCAAAGCACCAGCCACCCCCCAGGCTAGCGTTTCCCTAGACTTCTTTGCCGATGGCATTTGTGCCGCAACCGCTGTCTGCCCGCTGCCGCCAGCGATCCACTTCAACTCCGCTCCCAGGTCGCTCGCGCTTTGCCAGCGTTCATCCGGAGTTTTTGCGAGGCATTTTTGTATGACGTGATTGAGCGCCGGCGGCGTCAGCGGTTTGGCAGCAGTGATCGGAGCCGGGTCCTTTTCCAGGATGGCTGAGGCAACGCTCAGTTGAGTCTTGCCTTCGAACGCCTTCTTACCGGTCAGCGCTTCGTAAAGTACTGCGCCAAGCGAGAAAATATCGCTGCGGCCATCAATGTCTTTTCCTTCGACCTGTTCAGGTGACATGTACTGAAATGTGCCGACAATTGTCCCTTCCTGAGTCACAGGAGTTGTCTGCACTGCGACGGTCAGAGTCGCTTCAGTTACTAGGGGCGCAGCAGGCTTCGCTAGTCCAAAGTCCAGCAGCTTCGCTCCTGTTGCCGTCAGCATGATGTTGCCGGGCTTCAAGTCGCGGTGCACGATGCCCGCGCGATGCGCTTTGTCCAGCGCATCCGCGACTTGTGCGCCGAATCTCAGCACTTGCTCGAGTGGCAGCGGGCCCTTCTCCAGGCGCTTCGCCAGCGTCTCGCCTTCGACGCACTCCATCACCAGATAGTCGGTTCCATCCTGTGAACCGATGTCATGCAGCGTGCAAATGTTGGGATGATTCAGACTGGAAATGGTTTTTGCTTCCCGTTCGAACCGCTGCTTACGCAGCGCATCCTGGGCAACCTCTGCGGGCAGAATCTTGATCGCTACCGTCCTCTCAAGCCGTGTGTCCTTGGCGCGATAGACCTCCCCCATTCCCCCGGCGCCCAGCGGAGAGATAATCTCGTACGGTCCGAGTTTGGCTCCAGTGCTTAGCATTGAGATCCTTCGCTGCGCTCAGGATTTCGCCTGGCGACTCCCGCTCGCTGCGCTGCGGCTCGCTCACGCCACCAAAACGGCTCAAATTGGCCGCGATTATACCCCGGCCACCGATTCCAGTCTGCGTTTCGACTCAGAACGCAACCCAGCCGATTCGAATCAGATACAGCGACGTCAATCCGACGCCCAGCCACAGCAGCACTCCTTGCAGCAGCGGGCGCCACCCAACCTCTTTGAGAGTTGATCGTGAGATTCCGCTCCCAATCAGAAAAAGCGTCGCGGTGAGGCCCATTCGTCCCAGCGTGAACAGCTTTGGACTCCAATGCGTGACCGTTCGAACGTAGGTGTTGAGCAATGCGGCAAGGACGAAGAGTAAAATGAACCAGGGAAACTGCAAGCGCGAGCGGTGGTGTTTGACAGCGGCGGTCACGAGCGCCAGCGGCACAATCCACAGCGCCCGCGCGAGTTTCACAGTGGTTCCGACAACAAGGGCTTCTGCACCATACCTTGTGGCCGCGCCCACCACCGAACTTGTATCGTGGATAGCCAGCGCGGCCCACAATCCGAATTGCGTTTGCGATAAATGAAGCGCGCTTCCAACCGGCGGAAAAATCAAAAGAGCGATTGAATTCAAGATAAAAACCGTGCCGAGAGACACCGCTATTTCGTGCTCGTCAGCTTCCAGGATCGGCCCTATCGCGGCAATCGCGCTGCCGCCGCAGATGGCGGTACCTGTCGTAATCAGGAACGAAGAATTGCCGCGAACCTGGAGAAACTTGCCGAGGGCCGCGCCAAGCAGCAGTGCGAAAAAGATCCCCAACGCCGTGTAGAGAAATCCGCTGCGGCCGGCGCGCAGCACTTCCTGGAGATTCATTCCGAAGCCGAGAGCCACAACGGAACTCTGCAGGAGAATCCGCGCCACACCACGGCTCTCGCTGATGTAGGGATGCGTGAAGCTGAGACCGAAAAAAATTCCCACGGTGAGAGCCACGGGCGGTGAAACGTATCCGCTAATTGAAAGGAGGAGTCCGATAATGAAAAGAACTTTCGCGAGCGTGGGCATCGACTGGCAGAAGAGTATCAGGAGTGCCGCTACTGCCGCCAGCAGCTAGGGATGCGCGGCGCGCCTCAAGCCAATGCGCCGCAATCAGCCGCGAGGCTTCTGGGACGCAAGCGGCTTTTCCGGCGCGGCAGGAGTTGCCGCAGAGGCGGGCTTCACAGGGGCTGTTTTGTCTCGTGAGGTGTGAGGTGAGGAGAGGTCGGCGATGATTTTTGCCGTGGCCTCCTTGCTGACGTTGCAGTTGCGGTCCCAGATGCGGCACTGCGCCAGAGTGTATTGGCAGCCGCAAGTACAGGACTCTGCGTTGAATTTGTGAAGCGCCGCAGCTTTTTGCTCCGGCGTCAGTTTGGAAAGATCGACGCCCGGAAGGGCGCTGGCGCGGTCGGCATGCTTCAGGAAGATTTGTCCCGTGTCCTCGAACGTTTCCACTTTGACATTGCCGATCGGCAGGCCGAGCAGCGAGCGGATTTCCACTTCGTAAAGAACGGGATCGCGCAGGCCTTCGTGCTTTTGCACGACGCGGCCCTCGGTGTCGAGCAGGAACGAAGTCGGAAGCGCGGGAATACCGCCGTACTGCAGACGCAGGGCGTCGGTCGCTAGTCCCACGGGATAGTTGATGCTAAATTCGCCGACAAATTTCTTGATTGCATCCTCGTCATCGTCATCGACGACGAGTCCCAGAATCTGAAGCTGGTCCTTGTACTTGTTCTGAAGCCCGACAAGATCCGGAATTTCCGCGCGGCAAGGCCCGCACCAGGTGGCCCAAAAATTGAGGAGCACGACTTTGCCTTTGTAGTCCGCCAGCGTGAGAGTCTTCTCTTCGAGCGTGGAGAGCTTGAATTCCGGTGCAGGGTCCGGGTTGCGCACGAAGCGGATGGTCGGCTGCTGCCCAAACGCCGCGGCGGCAAGGAAGAGGGTCACCAGAGACGCAAAGACCTTTCGTGGGCATCGATACGGAGATGGATTTCGCAGGCCCATGATGTTCATTCTAGAAGAACACATCGAGGAGAGGAAACCAAGTGGGCCAAACGTACAATGTCGAAAGAAAATCAAGGATGCGGGAAGTAGGCTGGCTGCGGGTCCCGAAAAGGGCTCCAACGGCTTCTAGTAGTAGCAGTACTCCAAATCTCCCCTATGCTTGCAATAAGTCCAGCCCTTCGAGCTATGTAAAACTGCATCTCTTTTATTCTTAATCAATTACAGGGACGGCTCCTGGGCAACACGATGCCTCTAAACGAAGTGGAGGTGCATATGATTCTCACCAAACGGCACTACCTTCTCGCAGGGGGCGCGGTTCTGCTGGCTGTCGCATTGACAGTCAGCGCGGCCGCTCTGCCGCATCGCGCCGACCCCGTCACGGTGCCCCAGCTCACCCCCATCCACGTGACTCTGGACCAGACCGTGGCCACAAACGTCAGCAGGCCGGGAGACCACTTCGACGCCACCGTCTCCGAGCCCGTAGTGGTTGACGGCAAAGTGATTATCCCTCAGGGCTCTCGCGCCGAAGGGTTGGTCGTTGAGTCCAAACCGTCCGGCAGGCTCGTGGGCCGCGCCCGGCTGGAGCTTGCATTGCAAAGCGTGGATGTGAACGGCCTCGATTACAACGTTCGCACCGAAACCAAGCCGAGGATTGGCCGAGGTCATAAGAAGCATAACCTCTTGTGGATCGGCGGCGGAGCCGGCGGCGGCGCATTGATAGGAGCCGCCGCAGGAGGCGGAACCGGCGCTCTCATTGGCGGACCGGTTGGCGCAGCGGCCGGAACAACCGTGGCCATCGTAACGGGAAGGCGGGACATTAAGCTTCGCCCCGAAACTCCCGTAACCTTCCGGCTGGCGGAACCTGTGACCGTTAACGTGAAGAGCTAACAAAACCAAACTTGGCTCTTCGCGATTAGCAAAGCCAAAGAAAGCAACTCCAAGGCGGGCGTGAGTGGGAGCGGTTGCTTCCATGCGCCCGCCACTTCTTTGAGTGAATGGTTTTCCGTTGCAAGCCGCTGAGCTCTCCGCAAGAGTTGTGCAACGCGCAGAGGTCGATTCAATCAGTTCATTTGGCCAAAGGCTAAGCGGCAGAGGCTTCCCGCGCGGCGGCTTTGAAGATGGCGAACACAGCGCCTTGCGGATCGGCCATGACGGAAATGCGGCCGACGTCTTCAAAATCGGTGGGCGGCATATAAAGCGTGGCGCCAAAATTTTTCGCGGCTGCGGCTGTGGCGTCGCAATCGGAAACAGTAAAGTACACCAACCAGTGCGCGGGCATGCCGGGCTTGTGGTGCGAAGCAGGCGGAATGCCGCCGATGAATTCCTCGCCATTTTTGATGTGCCAGTAATTGTGAGCGGAGTCTTCGTCTTCCTTCATCATCTGCCAGCCAAATAAATCGGAATAGAACTGTCCCGCGCGCTCGCGATCGGGGGTGCTCAAGTCCGCCCAGCAGAGTGTCCCGTGGGGAGCAGTAATTCCAGTTCCGAGATGGTTGATGGCTTGCCAGAGCGAAAGAGCCGCGCCAGTTGGGTCCTGCAAGACAGCCATGCGCCCGGCATCGAACACGTCAAAGGGCGGAGCCAAAACCTTGCCGCCGAGCTGCTCCGCGCGGGTAGCCGTGGCGTCGGCACTTTCTACGGCAACGTACAAATTCCAATGCGGGGGAACGCCGCGAGAGAGCTGGTCGGGGCGAAGCCTGCAGCCCGCAGCAGCGTCGCGTTCCTGGACCTGGAAAACGGTATAGACCTCGTTGGGGCCAATGGGATAATCCTTGAAGGTCCAGCCAAAGATTTTGGAATAGAAATCAGTTGCAGCAGCTTGGTCGGTGGTGGCGAGCTCAATCCAGCAAAAGTCGCCGGGAGCGTGTTTTTCAATGTTGGCCATAGTGGGGGAGAGCCTACTCCCAAGGAGAGTGGGGAGCAAGCCCAGAAGCGTAGCGGCTTGCTAGCAACGCTCGAAGGGGTCGAGCCTCCCAACAGCCTTAGCGGAAACTACAAACCCAAGGCAGGGGGCTAAAAAGCAAGAGGCCTGCTCCGTTTGAGTCGGGGCAGGCCTCTTGGTTAAGGTTGTAAATGCGCGCCGAGTTGCAGAGAGCCGGGCTCAAGCCCGGCCTCTACAAACGCAACGGTTAGAAGATGATCTTGGCCACGAGCTGGATGTTGCGGGCCTCGCCGGGGCCGATCGCCGGCGCGCCGTTGAAGTCGCCGATGGTGTCGAACACTTGACCGAAGCCAACCCCATCCAAGCAACGGTGGTTGACGAAATCTTCCACGCAAGTATTGTAATTCGGCGAGAAGCTGCCGCCCACGGCGACGGAACCGACTCCCGACGCCAGATTGATGCGATTAAGTAGGTTGAAGAAGTCCGCGCGAAGCTGGATTTTGACGCGTTCCGTAATTGGAATATTCTTGATGAAGGACAGGTCCACGTCTCCAAAGCCGGGACCGTAGTATTTGTTGCGCGAAACGGTCCCGAACGAGGATCCTGTGCAGCCGGGATCGGTAAGCCCGGTTGCCGGATTGACCGCATTCGGATCACAGAACGCAGCTGGGTTCACCCAGATTGTGCCGGGGAACGCTCCTGTTGCGGAGAATTTGTGATCTACGCCAGCAAACGGATTGCCGATCAAGTTCAAATAAGAAAGCACTTCGTCAAACGGCTGACCGCTGTGGAAATTCATCACGCTGCTGATTTGCCAGTCGTTGAACACGCGTTTGGTCAAACCCGAAGTGGCCCAAGGAGCCTTTGGAACATCATAGGTACCACTAATGGTAAAAAGGTGCCGGGTATCGAAGTCGCCGTTGCCGTAGTCGCGCTTTGGGTTGAACGCGTCGTCCACAACGGTTGCTCGGTACTCGCTGATTTCGTCCAATTCATGCGACCACGTGTAAGCGATCTGCGACGAGAGTCCGTGCCATGCTCGGAGTCGCAGGATGGTCTGCAGAGCATTGTAATTGGATGTTCCAATCGTATTGAGCTGGAGAATGTTGCCGAAATTGGGGAAATCGCCGTTCTGGTTGATGTTGGATACAAGGTTCAGCTTTCGCCCCTCGCTTCCAACGTAGCCAATCTGCAAAACCGCGGCACTGCCAAAGCTCTTTTCGACTTGCAGGTTGAAGTTGTAGAAGTAAGGCACCCGGAAGTTCTTGCTCACGGAATAAGCGCTCAGGCCCTTTGGGTCACCCGTGGCGGCGCAGTTAGGATCGGAGCAGCCAACGGCGGGCCCGAAGATCGCAGGGGCGGTGTTGCTCAAGCCAGCATTCGCGGGACTTCCCGCGGGACATGGAGCCGAGGTTTGCACGGCATCCCATTGGTAAGAGGTCAAGCCGCAGAATGAGGTCCCATATGTGGAAACAGGCGTCGTACCGAATGCGTTGCCTTGAATACCCTGAGACGCAGTGATGGGAGGACGGAAGTCCAGAAATGGGTTCAAATTGATCTGGTCGTAGAAGACGCCGAACCCACCGCGAACGACGAGATCGCCCTTCGAAGTAGGTTGATAAGCAAAACCAAGGCGAGGAGCAAAATGGTTCTTGCCCGGATCGAACAACGGTCCTTGGGTAGTGAATCCCGTCCCGGGTACAAAGTTGGCGATGTCGCCAGCCTTATCGGATTGCATCGGCCCAAAGTATTCGTAGCGCAGTCCGTATTCGAGATTGAGTCTCTTCGTTAGTTGGTAGGAATCCTGCACGTAAGCATTGAACGCGTTGACGTGAACGTGGCGCTCCGGATCCCCGACCGCGATTGTGGAGGAAGCTACGTTGCCGGCAAGAAAGTCGGCCAAGGCGCAGAGAGGAGGATTCGCAGTCGCCCCCGTGCAGGCGGAACTGCTTGCCCATGGCCCTTGGCTCCCATCAAAGGCGAATCTTCCTGTTCCGCGGCGGTGATAGAACTCATTGAGTTTGCCGTGGCGATATTCAGCTCCCAAACGGAACTGATGCTTTCCGACGCTATAGGAAACGATGTCGGTAAAATGCAAGGTCAGGTCACTACGTCCCTCAGGCGGTGTCAGGCCGGTCTGCTCAAAACCGCTGATGCGAATATTTGGGGCTCCGTTAATAGGTTGTCCGTGATTAGTTGCAGAAGAGCTGAGGAAGAGGCCCAAAGCCTGGGTATCAAAGCTGTTGTTGTTGTCGTGGAAAAGCTGGTTGAAGTAGCTGGCCCCAAAAAGGAATTGATTGGTCCACCGCGATGACAACGTGGAGTTCAAGACTGCGCCGTAGTTGCCGTCGTGGAGCGGCGCAACCTCGAAGTAATACGACAAGTTCGAGCTGGCCGTTCCCAGCGCCGGGCTGCCGCCCAGTGGAGCAGTTTGGTTCCCTTGGCCGATGATGGCATGCAGAGAAAGATGATGTTTGTCAGAAATCTGGTGATCGATCCGAGCCACGCCGTTGTAGCTATAGCCAAATTCGGAGCTGGGACTAAAGAAGTTGCCGGTCGACGCAGGAAGATTCAGTATCGAGTTGCTCCCCGAGGTTGGCCAGAAGCCCTTGCCCGCGGCGTTTGTGCATGATAACGGAATCATGCTAGCTGGCAACTGGCTGGTAAGTCCGGCGAGAACGTTGCAAGAGGCCGAACTTATTTGGGATACGCCATTGGCCTGTAGCAAGGTTCCCGCCTGAGCCACCCATGCCGCCGATGGCTCAGTGGCTATGCCCGAGAGGCCGAAAACGAAGTCATTCTTCTCGTAGCTGACGAAAGCAAAGGTCTTGTTCTTGACGATCGGACCACCTGCGGAGAAGCCGTAGTTTTCGTTGCGCTCTCTGGGAGCTTTCGTGAGCTGGCCAGCGGTGGCACAGGCCGAAGCACCAAGAGTGCAAGGCACGAAGAAAGGCGAGGGGGAGGCGAAGTATTCATTCCGATTGTAGTAGTAGAGAGAACCGTGAATACTGTTGGTGCCGGATTTGAGAACGATGTTGGTTGTGCCGCCGGCGTTGCGCCCACCTTCGGGACCGGAGGAGGTTTGCACAGAAAATTCCTCCGTTGCGTCAATCGGCAGAACGGTGCCGGCGATACCCGAGACGCCACCCTGATTGATGGCCGGAATGTTGTGCCAGAAGTCGTTGTTGTCCACACCGTTGATCTGCCAGTTGATCTGGTTCGGCCGCGTGCCATTGAGAGAACCAAAACCGCCCACGGAATAGCCTCCATAGCCAGGTGCCACGGCGACCATCTGCGTGAAGTCGCGGCCATTGAGCGGAATGTTCTGCACCACCTCGTCGGGAATGCTCATCGTTTGCGTTTGCGTGGTGGTATCGAGGACCAATGCCGCTGCCGAAACTTCTACCGTGGTGGTCTGCTGCTGCAATTGCAGCTTAACATTCAGAGTGTAAATTTGGCCTGCGACGACTTGCACTTTGTCCACCGTGTACGCAGGGAAGCCCGTGGCGGTCACCGTGAGTTTGTAGAGTCCGAGCGGAATGTCCTGGAAGGCAAAGGCGCCGTCACTGGTGGTCGTGGTGGTGTGGTCGATGCCAGTCGCGGTTTCCGTGGCCTTGACCGTAGCGTTGGGAACGACTCCGCCCGATGGGTCGGTCACCGTTCCGTTGATGGTGCCGCGGAACGTCTGGGCGTTTACAGCTACTGCGAGCGACAAGACAATCAGTATTGTTACTGCGAGACGTTTCATAGATTCAACACCCCCTCAAGGAAGTCAAAGACTGAACAGCCGGCAGCGGCGTAAAGCCGCTGCTACAAGCAGCACCCTGTTCCCCGACATGATCAGGGCACGTTCGAAAAAGCAGAGCCACTCGGCAGCTCCACGAAGAACTACTCGCACTCGCTGATTGGATCGAGATCCGCCACTCAAAATTCAGGACAAGCCCCCCGGACCTGCTCGCCCCTATTTTTCGCCTCAAGAATCCTTACACCTTGAACGCCAATATGGCAGTTGCATGGAGTTGTAACCCCCTTGAGCGGTCACTGTCAAGAAGAATGAATTGCATTCAACTAAGCGGAAATTTTCATCCGTATTTGTGTGCGGACCGCTTTCCGAGCCTCAAGCAGGGTCAAGCTGCGATGCGCTCTTAGGACGGACCTGGCAAGCAATTCCGAATCCTGTTAGTTTGAAGACCCGCCTAACAACAAAAGTCTGGAGAAACCATGGCCACATTCGGACTGATCGAATACAACGACGCGAGCCCGGAAGTGCGCGCCATCTACGACGACATCATGGCTACGCGCAAAGCCGATTGGATCAACAATTTCTGGAAAGCCATCGCGCACGATCCGGAACTCCTGAAGCGCACGTGGGAAAGCATCAAGCAGATCATGGGGCCCGGGGCGCTCGATCCCCTTACGAAAGAATTGATCTACATCGCGGTCAGCGTAACCAACA